>CAZEQP010000439.1:0-1332 GCA_964514345.1 uncultured Candidatus Obscuribacterales bacterium | reverse complement strand
GCTTAATCTATCTGTTTCTAGCAACAGTATAATTGACTTTATAGTAACACTGTTTATGTAAGTTATTTGCTCCCGCAACAAGCCCTTGACAACCAGAAGCGAACTCATTACATTTGCCCGGGATAAAACGCCCCTATTTGAAGCTTTTTGGGTGGCTTTGAGCTTTCATGTGGTTCTCTTGCCAATTATGTGGATTCTTGGCTGGGCCTTGCCATGGCCCAAACCGCCGAAAGTGACAATGGTTATTGAATACGATTTGTCCAATTGGCCTAAAATTAAACCGAAGTCGGTCGAGGAAGTGGTTGAATCTCAACGCTGAATTGTTTGAAGTACATTCGATAATTCTAAGGTGAACTATTTACCAAATCCTTTCGTATATACAAACAGGCGACAGAATAAAAATTTCAGCTTATCCTTAATAAGCGGCGGAACCTTGCCAAATGAGGAGCTTGAGTTGTCCAAATCGCATCATCCGGTGAAAGAGTCTACCTGGATTTTCAAGGAAGAAACTTCCTTGTCTCCGGATCTGCTCGAGGCAGTCTCGGGACATGAAATCCTGGCAAAACTTTTGTCACAACGCGGTATCAAATCCGGTGAGGAAGCCAGAACTTTTCTGGATGAAAAAACTTATACGCCTACCGGTCCCTGGGAATTGCCCGACACCGATAAAGCGGTCGACAGAATTTTAGCCGCCATCGAAAGCAAGCAACACATCACCGTATATGGTGACTATGACGTGGACGGGGTGACCGGCACTTCAGTGTTGTTTACAGTACTGAAACAACTGGGCGCCGATGTCGACTATTACATACCCAACAGATTGCTTGAAGGATACGGATTAAACCTGAAAGCGGTCAGTGTCATAGCCAGCAAGCGCCGGACCAAGCTTATCGTAACTTGCGACCTTGGCGTTTCCAACTTCGCCGAAATCAATTTTGCCAAATCTTTAGGCGTTGACACTATTGTTCTCGACCACCACACCATGCCTGAGATGTTACCGCCTGCGGTGGCAGTAATCCATCCCAAGTTTCTGCCGGAAGATCATGCTTTATACAATCTTCCCGGCGTAGGCGTCGCTTACAAAGTGTGCCAGGCATTGCTGACCAGAAAAGAGATGCCAGAAACAGCCGACGAGCTTCTGGATCTTGTCACTATGGGCATGATTGCAGATATGGTGCCCCTGGTAAAAGAAAACAGATATCTTGTGCGTATTGGGCTTCCCAAGCTGGTTTCAACTAAACGAGTGGGCTTGCAAAAACTGCTTTCTTTTTCAGATCGCGGTCAGAAAGCCAATACAGATCTTGTCGGTTTCGGACTGGCACCAAGAATCAA
>CAZEQP010000438.1:0-3959 GCA_964514345.1 uncultured Candidatus Obscuribacterales bacterium | reverse complement strand
TGGTAATGATTATATGTGTGGCGCGCGGAAGGGCGGAAAGCGGCTCCCTCAACCGTCCGGCTGGAAGCAACATGTCTTTTTCCAGGTCATCGTTATAGTCCAGAAGAACTATATTTATTTCTCGGTGCAGGCGGATATGCTGGAAACCGTCGTCCAGAAGCAGAACGTCGCAGCCGTATTTTTCTATGGATAGATTGGCTATCTGAGTACGTGAGCGCCCGCATATCACCACCGCGTCCGGCACCGCCTTTGCCATCATATATGGTTCATCACCACATTCAAATGCGTTGCACAAGATATTTGTTCCGTCGCTGGCCACCACATAGTCGGATTTGGATTGTCTGCCGTAGCCTCTGCTCAAGATGGCAACTTTCCGACCGTCTTTAATCAATTGACGAGCAAGATGTATAGTGACTGGAGTTTTTCCTGTGCCACCAACAGTGATATTGCCAACGCTTATAACCGGTACGCTTACTTTGTTCTTTGCTGCCAATCCCGAATTGTATGCAGAAGCTCTGGCTGCCACCAGGGCTTGATAGAAAACTGAAGCAGGAGCCAGTAAAGCTTTAGCCAGTCTTGATTTTGGAACCTCCAGCCTGCACTTGTTCATAGATTGACCAACTTTTTGATGGCGGCAAGAGCGCGGTCGCAAGCTCCCAGATTGTCTTCAATCCATTTTTTTCCGATATTTCCCTTGCGTTCGGCAATTTCTTGATTGTTAAACAAATAATTGATCTGATGCTGAAAATCTTCAATGTTGGCAGCGACCGTGAGGGCATCAATCTCAGATAACGCATTGGCCAGGTCACGTGTTTTTTGAATGTAAGGTCCGCAAACGACAGGCACGCAGAAAGCATATGGCTCGGCTACATTATGCCCTCCTACATGGACAAGGGTGCCGCCTACAAAAGCCAGTTTGGATAGAGAGTAAGATTCGTTCAATTTGCCTAAAGTGTCGAGCAAAAACACTTTATCATCCTTTTGCAGAGCTTCTTTTTTAGAATAGGAACGTGGTTGGAATCCAGCTTGAGAAATGATACTGCGTACGTGCTCGAATCTTTCCGGATGGCGAGGTGCAATCACCAGCGTGGGTTTTGTTTCTCTGGCTTCAGCCAGCAACTTTTTGAAAGCATTTAGTACCAACACTTCCTCGCCTTCATGGGTGGAGCCGGCGGTAAATAAATAATCAGGTTTGCCGCCCAGATAATGTTTTAATTCGCTTGATGAGCAATTGTCGGCATTGGCAGATAATCCATCAAGCTTGATATTGCCCAAAACTTTTATCTTCCCTGTTTCTTGGCCTTTTTCATCCAGGATGGAAGCGAAACGCACCCGTTCCGATTCGCTTTGCACGCCGATTAAGGAAAAGAGGGCGAGCACCGATTTGAAAAAGAAACGCAAACGGTAATACCACTTGTAGGAAGAAGGAGACATTCTGGCATTGACCGACATGACAGGAACTCCGCGCTTATGGCATTGATACACAAAGCCGGGCCAGATCTCGGTTTCAACTGAAATGAAAGCGCAAGGTTTTACAGCTTCCAGCCAGGGTGAATTTGCAAGAGGCATGTCGTAAGGAAAATAAGCAACAGTGGCAAAAGAAGAAACTTTTTCCCGGGCGATGGCCTGACCTGTGCCTGTGGTGGTGGTTACAAACAGAGGCAACTCAGGTAGACTTTCATGCAGTTTTTTCAACAAAGGAAACACTGCGTTAAATTCACCCACAGAAACAGCGTGAATCCAGAGCGAGCCTGGTCGAATTCTTGCTTTTAGATTTTCAGGAATGAAGCCCAATTTCTGACTGACTCCCCAGCGTGCTTTGGAAGAAAAAAGCAAAAGAGGTGAGGCCAGGAGCAATATCACTGAAAAACCGATTTGATAAATTAGTATCATCAGTGATATCATTATATTTCCTATATCAAATCGATGGCATCTACGTCGACTGCCACATGCACTGATTTGTCCGCTTGCGAAATGCAATTGCCTTTCAAATATTCGACCAGTTTTTCAAAAGCGCCTTCGTCGGGGGACAATTCTGAAAACACTTTGACGATCAAATGATAACGGAATTTTCCTCTTATACGCTCGACCAGGCAGGGTGCAGGTCCCAGTACTTCAAAATACTGGCGGTCTAGACCTAGGTTTTGAGACAAAAACTGGTCCACATCGTTGACCGACTTCTGGCATTTTTCAATACACTCATTTAAGTCTCCGGCTGAAAAAACCATGCGCAAAATCCTTCCAAAAGGAGGGTAGTGGAATGTTTTTCTACCTTCCAGTTCGGTGCGGACAAAAGAAAAATAGTTGTGTTCTTTTACTGCCTGAAAAATTTCCAGTTCATTATTGTAGGACTGAAAAATGACCTGACCGGGGCGCTCACCTCTGCCGGCTCGTCCGGCAACCTGGCTCAATAACTGAAAGCCCCGCTCGCTTGAGCGATAATCGGGCATATTCAAAGCCGCATCGGCAGCCAGGACTCCCACAAGAGTCACATTTGCTATGTCGAGACCTTTTGCCACCATTTGTGTGCCGATTAAAATATCGGCTTCATGACGTTTGAATTGTTCAAGAACGTCTCTGAAAGCACCCTTTTTCAAAGTGACGTCACTATCAAGTCTCACTACTCGTGCTTCAGGAAATGTTTCAAGCACGGCTTCTTCAACTTTTTGAGTGCCCAGACCATATTCTTTAATGAAAGAGCTTTTGCATTCAGGCTGAGGGCAAAGATCAAAATTTGCCCGCTCAAAGCCGCAATGGTGGCAGGACAAAAATCCTTTGCTTGAGTGTGTGTTTGAATTCTTACGGGGAAATCGATGAAAAACCAGTGATACACTGCAATGACGACAGGTAGCGACATATCCGCATGCCCGGCAAAAAACATGACTGGCGTAGCCGCGTCTATTGACCAGAAGTACTGTTTGCTCTTTTTTATCAAGTCGGTCTTTAATTGCGTTGCTCAACGGCTGGGAGAAAATTGACCGGTTGCCCAGGCTCAACTCTTCTTTCATGTCGATCACGCATACGCTGGGCATTGCCTGTTGGAACACACGTTTTGGCAGGAAGAGTATGCGATTGTTTTTTTCAGCGGCGTAAAAGGTGGCGACATCCGGAGTGGCGCTTCCCAGTAATAACAGTGCTCCGTGTCTCCTGGCTTTTTCCAGAGCGACATCTTTAGCGTTGTAACGAGGGCTGGGACTGGTTTGTTTGTAGCTGGCGTCATGCTCTTCGTCAAGCACAATTAATCCCAGGCTGGGAATATTTGCCAGCACGGCGGATCTGGCTCCCAGTAGTATTTTTACTGAGCCGTCGCGGATTCTTCTCCAGGTGTCGAAACGTTCTCCGGCCGAAACAGCACTGTGCCAGATTGAGACTAAACCTGGGAAACGTTCGTTCAAAAGGCTGACAAGTTGCGATGTCAGTCCAATTTCAGGGACCATGATCAAAACATTTTTTCCGCCCCTGATGGTCTTTTCAATCAGTTGCAGATAGACTTCGGTTTTACCTGAGCCTGTAACTCCAAAAAGCAGCCAGGGCTGGATGGCGGACTTATCCACATTTAGATTCAGCACTTGCTCCAGTTCATTTTCAAGCACAGAAAGACAATTTTTTTGATCGGCGGTCAGTTGTCTTTCGGTCGAATCGGATGAGGCTTCTTTGAAAGCAAAGCTGGAAAGCGGATCTCGGTACAAATCTTCTTTCAAAGAGAAAAGCAGTCCAGCCTCCACCATTTTTTTAATAGTGGCGCTGGTGGTGCTTGCCAGTTTAGTTAGTTCGGCAACGGGGAGCTTGCCGCCATTATCTTTCAGCGTTTCCAGTATTTTTGTCTGGCGCGCAGTCGGCTTAATATCGTTGAGTTTGTCCGATTCGTTGATCTCAATGAATTCGGTGGTTTTGGCAAGGACCTTGCCTGTTGTTTCTGCAACAACTTCCAGCCGTCCTGCTTTTTTCAACACATTCAG
>CAZEQP010000437.1:0-3959 GCA_964514345.1 uncultured Candidatus Obscuribacterales bacterium | reverse complement strand
CTCTCAAACATATGCTTGAGCAAACGCACTTGCATATTGATTATGTCTTCCTCGCTTTCAATAAATCCCATTTCAAAGTCCATGCTTATGTATTCGTTCAAATGACGCGACGTGTCATGCTCTTCTGCTCTATAAACAGGTCCTATTTCAAATACTCGCTCAAACACTCCCACCATCATCTGCTTGTAAAACTGAGGGCTTTGAGCTAGATAAGCAGTGCGTCCGAAATAATCAACCTTAAAGACTTGCGCACCGCCCTCGGTACCAGTCGCGACTATTTTAGGGGAATGTATTTCAGTGAAATTTTGACCGGTCAGAAATTCTCTGAAGGCGGAACAAAGCATAGCCTCGATTTTGAAAATCGCCCGCATCTTTTCATTGCGCAATGTGAGCGGACGATAATCCAGCATGGATTTCAAATTGAGCGTTTCCATTTTTTTAGGTTTGCTTATTTCCACCGGCAATTTTGAAGACGGTTCACTCAAAATATTCAAGCTTAAAAGCCTGACTTCTTTGCCGCCTTTATTGCCCGGTACAAGTTCACCTGTTAACTCAACCGGTGTTTCAAGCTCCAGCTCTGAGACAACAGATAATAAGCCGGGGTTTTCCACCACCACTTGAATGAATCCGGAGGAGTCACGCAATTGCAAAAAGCTCAAATTGCCAAAACTTCGTCTGGCATAAATATGACCTTTTAAATTCACTCTGCTTGATTCAGGCAGAGCCAGACATTGAGCAATTTCAACTATTTGCATTTTTTACCTCCAAAACAAAATGCCGCAAGATTTCTTGTCTTGCGGTCTATTTCCTTAATTTTCTAACTATTTAGTCGATGATACTTAGAACATGTGGAAACGGCCGCAACACGCAATTGCTGTTATTATCATCATTATTATTGTTATTGATGTAAGCGCTGACCAGATTCATTGCCCGAAAGCCGTTTAGTTCTAACAGAATCCATAATATAGGCGTATTAACCGCCTGGTCAAGATTTTGTGTCTTTTTCGTATAACCTGCATCCTTTGTCCGTATATATGCTATCGAAAGAAGGGACAACTAAATAGTACGGGTTACAAACAGTACTAGGCTGGCGCAAGCAAGCCGGCCGGTCATTAATTGAAAACGGAGACTTATGAAAACGATGCTAATCGTCGACGACGATGTCGACTTTTGCCGCGAATTGGCAGCCGAATTAAAATTGATGCGTGTCAACTGTCACATCGCAAATAATGGAATGGAGGCAGTTCGCAAATATCAGGATAACCTTTATCACATAATTTTTTTGAATGTGGATATGCCTCACTCTGACGGATTTAAGGCAATGTCGGCCATCCGCACCATTGAAAAGCACAGGGGTGCAAGTCGGATTCCTATCGTAGGCATGTCGTCAAACGGTTTTGAAGAAGATTGCCTGAACTCAGGGATGAACGACTTTTTGCACAAACCATTGGTCCAAGAACAATTGAAAAAAACAGTCAATAAGTGGATACGAACGGTCAGATACGACTAATTTAGTTTTCAACCGCTATACCACCTTTGCCGGGCAAATGTTCTTTAATGAATTTTTTACCGGCGTCTCCCAGTAAATCACGGTGCATGCGCCAGGGGTCTTTGAAAAAGGAAACGGCGATATCTCTGTCTAGCTCATGGACAGCCAAAAGGTTAAGTGCTTTTTCTTCCTGTTCAGGGTCTCCGTCCATATAAATGACGCGTCCGCCCTCTTCTTTTTCGTTGAGCAATTTCAGAAAATAAATCATCTGTCTGTTTTGCTGGCGCGGCATATGCGGCGAAACAACTACAACTTTCAATGAATCCCATTCTGAGACTGTCATTGTTTTTTTCCACTGGGCTATTTGATTGTCAGTTTTTCCCAGCTCATAAAACACGGCATCATCAGCATTCTGCAATACTCTTGTGCTCATTGAACGGGCAAAATCATCTAAATCTTTTCTTTCTACCCTTTTGCCGTTTGTTATTTTTTCTATAAACTTGCTTGAATCGTTCAACATAGAGACTTGTCTTTCGTAAGCTTCTTTAGACAGTCCCCAGTCTTTCAAGTGTGACCCAGCTAATTCGTATTTCTTTTTAAAAGCAGAAAGCGACTTTAGAATAGACTCGTCCAGAGTTTCATTACAGTAATTGTCCAGAGCAACATAAACAGCCAGAGGTACATGAGCGACAGTTTTAAAAAAAGAATATTTTTCCGGAATCAAATTCACTACAGAACAAGATCCATTGCGGAATAAAATCATGTCGCCGCCACTGCATACGATGACAGGTCCGAATTTTTTTCTTTTTTCTTTCAAGGCTCCGGCATAAAGATTACGAAATTCGACATTGACCTCATCCCAGGGAGCAAACTGAGCGCTGACAGAAGGCTTTTCATCCGACTTTGCTTGTTCGGCAAAACAGGGACCGATACTGAGAATAAATGAAAAGAGGATAAGTGAAAATTGGTTTTTCATGTCTGGGTGAGTTCCTTGTCAGGGTGATAAAATTCAGCCTGTTGCTTTACAGAGGATACTTTAACAGATGGAAAGTAGGCTTTCTAAAATCATTTATTTGAGTTTGACTGTTACATTAACGGGATTAGTCAATTGTCCCGCCGCACAGGCTCAAATCAAACACACAACAACAATCAAATCAACAAAACCAGGCGCTCCGGCGAGCAAAATAAATACAGAGCCGGCAATGAAAGACATTTTGTCTGGAAAATATGGAGCAGCCGAAACAAAACTTAGAGCCTTGTTGAGCGAAGCCGAAAAGAACAAAGATGATAAAGGCATTCTGGATACTCTGGACTTGCTTGCAACCAGCCTGGAAAAACAAAACAGAATTTCAGACTCAGAGCCTCTGCGCTTGAAAGCGCTTAACCACGCTCAGAAAGCTTTTGGTGAAAAGTCGGTGCAGCATGCCAGAGAATTAGCCAATATGGGCAGTTTGAGCGCTCTGAAAGGCGAGAATGAAGCGGCCTGGAAATATAATGACGAGGCTCTTTCCATTCTTGAATCTGCCAAAGGTGAAAATCATTTGGAAAAAGCGGCTTGTTATCTGGCTATCGCCAGAACACGTCAAACCGAACGCAGCCTGGGACTGGCAGATGAGTTTTTTAGAAAGGCACTGGAAGAAACAGAAACAGCACTGGGAGCCGATGCCGTATCCACCCTATTGATTTGTCAGGAATATGCCGCCATCTTGGAAAAACTCGAGCGCAAAGACGAAGCGAAAAAATTAAGCGACAGAGTAACCGTTTCCAAAACTCTTGCCACTACAGCTAGCAGCACTACATCTGGTGCATTGCCTGTCATTAACGAAAAAGCCGGAATCAATAAAATGATTGCTGACGCAAAAAAAATGGATGAATCCGGCGATGTGGCAAAATCGATAGATACCTGGAAAGCAACTATCGCCGCTATTGAAAAGGAAAAAATCAAGGACGAGCGACTTGCTTATTGTCTGGTTCAGCTGGCAAATAAACTGATGGAAAACAAATCTTACAGTGAAGCTGAAGCCATATTGAAAAAAGGAATTGAGGTGCGCACAGCTCTGGGTTCTCCTCAGAATCTAGGACTGGCCCGCAATCTGCGCCGACTGGGTGAAGCTTACCTTATGCAAAAAAATTATGAGGATGCTAAAAACGTCCTGGTCAAAGCTTATGAAACAGAAGAGGCTGCAAACGCCGATGCCGCCACCAGAGCCAGCACATTGCAAAGATTGGCCAATGCCTGCATGCTATGCAAAGATTTCAATAAAGGAGAAAACGCCTGCCGCCAACTCCTGGTGCTGGTGGCAAATGACTCGTCCAGTCACAAAGACATGAAAAAGATGATGGCCACAAGTATGCTTGGCGGCATGCTCATGCAATCAGGCCGGATGGCTGAAGGAATGAAAATAATACAAGACATGGCTTCCTCCGGAACACCCTCTGCGCAAGCCAGTCAAGAATATGTGGCAGCTAT
>CAZEQP010000436.1:0-3964 GCA_964514345.1 uncultured Candidatus Obscuribacterales bacterium | reverse complement strand
AAGACGAACGCATAAGAAAATTCGGATTTCAGACTGATGCAAAAGGTGGCATCTGGCATTATGTGCGCACCCCTTTTAAGGTGGTGACACATACTCCAGGCAGTGTGAATTATTTTTTGATTCGAAAAGAAGAGCCAATAAAAATTTCCAAAACAGAAGCCACTATACGAATGATCTGGACTATCTGGCACGTGTCTGAAAAAACCGGCCGCATCGTTCGAGTCAATCAAGGTGATCAAGTTGATACATTCAGACCGATGAATGAAATGGCTCTGGAAGCCACTTCTTACTGTCAGGCTTACACCGAAAAAGGAACACCGATGGGTGCCTGGCGTGCCAGCTGGACTGATCACAAAATAGAAAAATATGCACCGACAGCTGAATATTGCGGTCAAAATCTAGTTGAACTATTGTCTGATTATTTAAAATCTACCGGAAAGTATAACCGCGTCCCCAATGGCTCGGCGGTCCAATCGCAATCGAGCAATAAGCAGGCAGAAACGGGAGAATCACTAGAATAGTCTCTAGCTGTAAACGAGCTCCTCGTCTTCTTCTGTTTGTTCTGCCGTTTTTTTTAATTTGTATTTTTCAGGAAACGCTGTTTGAGCGTTGGTGTCGTCTAAAAGCCAGTCGAAAAATGCCAGTGCAAAAAGACAACCGGCAATCTGGCAACCGACAAAAGACAGGACATCGCTTGATTGAATACCTGTTATGGTGGCGGTAAGTGTCCTGGCGAAAGTGACAGCCGGATTGGCAAAACAAGTGGATGAAGTGAACAAAATGGCTCCTGCAACATACATGCTCACTGCAGCCGGACCTGATTCCGGTTTGAATTTTGATGTGCCCATGATGACACCGATAAGACAGAAGCTGGCTACAAGCTCGCCCAGCCATTGTCCGCTGCCGGTGCGGGCTGTTTGCGACCACATGATGGCTGAGTGGTCAAACATAAGATTGGCAAGCATGACACCAGCCATTGCACCCCATATCTGCGCGCAAATATATGGAAATACCACTTGCCAGTCGGTTTCATTCTGAATAGCACTGGATATGGTGACAATAGGATTGAAATGGGCCGAAATTGATCCCAGCATGTGTATGAGGGCAAACAGTACACAACCGGTTGAAATTGCCACTCCCAGAACAGTCACTGCCACATTGCCGTGGTCAATGGAATGCAATAAGGCGCCGGAGCCGACCACAGTCGCCAGTAGCAAAGCGGTTCCCAGAAATTCTGCGGCCAGGCATCTTTTGAGCATTTCAATCCTCCCGGTAGAAAAGAGATTATAACAAGCAAAGGTCACTACTACTTCTGGTTTAAAGGTGATTCATGCAAGTTCTCAAGGAGAATGTTTTAATTTTTCTCCTATGAAACCTCTTATACGGAATTTCTCTTTCGGCTTGCTCTTTTTGACTCAGGCTTTTTCTATGCCGGCTCAGGCTTCTAGCGGGGCACCTGTTGTTCCTGACAAATTCGATTCGGCTCAATCTTTAGACGGTCAGGTCGATTTTAATCAGAACGTGAAACCATTTTTGCACGGCATAGTGGAAAAGCTGAAAAAAATCGATGACTATGTTGTTGAGACAGAGCTTTGCACCTGGCCAAACGGCAAGGCGACACCAAAAGTTTCGTCCGGGAAATATTTTTTCAAAAAGCAGCAGCGCATAAGAATTGAAGTGACGTCTAGAGGTCCCAAGAATGGAAGCGTTCTGGTGAAAAGCGAAGACGGGCAAGTGAAGGCGAAAGGCGGTCCGGCTCTTCTGGGTATTACGGTCACTTTGCACGAAGACTCCGACTTACTTAATCTGGCCGACGGTTCAAATGTTTTGCATTCTGATTTCATGACCCAGATACAAGAAATTTCAAAAGCTCTGGCCAAGGGACAGCAAGGCATTGTGACGGTCGAGCCCAGTCCATACAAAGATCATAAAGTCTGGGTGCTTGAAGTAAAAGAAGGTGAGCAGCCTATGTCTGAAAATACTCTTCATGCCCGGGTACTTTTGAACGCGGTTTCCGGTGTGCCTGAATCTATAATACGATTCAAAGACGGAAAAATATTCTCAAAAGTCAGCACCAGAAATGCGCAAATCAATCCAGGTTTGTCTGATTCACTTTTCAATTTATAGGGGATTTAGAGAATGTTTCGGCGTTTACCAATTTTAGTAGCCACTCTGGGTATAGCCTGCAATTCCGCCCTGGCTCAGCCGCCTATGCCAATTACAGTTGCTTCGGCGGAAGGAAAGGATAAGAATGCTGCATTCAAGGGAGATCTTGATTCGGATAAAAGAGTGTCTCCCCAGGGCGTGGATGATCGCCTGACACTGGATATGGTGCGCGATGTAGGAGTCAGTGTGCGCCAGATTAGAGAACTGGCCATTTATATTTTCAAAGAAGCGACCAGAGTACCTTTGACCGTTTCGGATCCTCTTGAACTTGTGGGGTTTGATTCAATCAGTGATGATGATTTTGACGACAACAAAAAATATTCGACAGTTCGCCCAGGCTGGATTTACTTTTATATAAGCACGCTTGAGCCGTCAATTCAATTATTGAAAGATGCCGAAACTCAAAAAGTTTTGATTCCGGCAAAAATGAAGGACGAGGTCTCCACTCTTTCGGCTCGCTTTTGTGATTGCATAGATGAGGCGCTTGCTTCAATCAAAAAATTGCACCAGTGCGTAGATGATGGCGAATGCGACAACAAGACAGTGGCTAATTGTGCACTGTCGATTTATAAAACGGCCCAAAACATGGAAAACTTGCGTAAAGACGGCGGAACATTGGTGCAGCAAGCCGAGAAAAAAGGCTTTAAAGATACTGTGTTGTTTTAAACTCTTGATTTAAGTCCGGGCAAAACATGCTCGTGCCATATTTCTTCCGATACGTGCAATAAAAATGACACATTGCTGATGATACCGCGCTGCGGATTATTGGCCGAGTCGGAAGGCACCAGATTTTGCAGTTGCACATTGTCTCGGTGGGATCTGGCTACGGCAAGACTGTATTGAACGCCGTGCAATGCGGCGATTGGTCCTCTGTCTTTTCGTAATACTGTAATCTGGCAAGCCGGATCTTCTTCCAGTGCCACCATAAGAGTTCCGGGATCAAAAACCGGCGAGTCGCATACATCGACAAGAAACACACCTGGTGCCGGTGTCATTTTCTTTTGCACAAGCTCCCTTGCTACTTGCACTCCGCGCTCATATTTTTGCACTCCTTCTTCCAGCTTGGTAAGCGCTTTTTTATCACCTTCGACTGCAGCCACCCAGTTTTTGAAAATCTGTTCCTGAGTGCGTTCGCGTTCACGTGGATTTTGCACATCATATGAGGGCAGCACGGCAAGATTTTTTGCCAGCAACTGAGAAATTGGAGATCCAGTAATTTGCTCGCGCGGCTCGCTGTCAAGTTTGGCAGCATCCACATCCAGTCCTTCGTAATATAAGCCGGCCGCTTTCATTGCCGCGGTCAATCCGTCTGCATCAGGGTCGGCTATTATGGCAAGTGCGTCTTTGAACTCACCTGTGCTTACAAGAGTGCTGCAGGCAGGATGCTGGCTGCGCACTGTGATGGTGCAATTTTGTTTGAGCAGATCTCTGAGCTTTTTTGTAGAAATTAGAACATGTTTGTCGCGGTCTGTAGTTGCTTCTTCTTCCAGTCCGTGATGATCACGGAAATGTACTTCAAAACCTTCTTCTGTCAAACGTTCCACCGCATCCACAGTTTTTGCAGTAATAGGCGTGTCGATGAAAAGTATTTTGTTGCTTGACTCAATACTCATCGAGGCGGCGTTACGCACAAAATCAAGTATTTCCTTCACGTCCTGGGCGTAGAAGGCTTTGATAAAAAGAGTGGGTACGTTGTTTATTTTAAATGAGATCAATTTACTGGCAGATTCTTTCTTTTATGAACTGACAAGCTGTTTTGATGGCACCCTCAGCCGCCGGTGTTTCGCGTAAGGCATTG
>CAZEQP010000435.1:0-3965 GCA_964514345.1 uncultured Candidatus Obscuribacterales bacterium | reverse complement strand
AAGGCTTAGTTATAAACTAAGCCTTTTGTACCAAGTTTTAGTCCAAGATACAACAAACAAAGAATAATATTCTTGTGCTTGCTTTCTGATTTATGCCCGGGGGTGAGTGTTTGAATAGACTTTTCTCAGTCTGTCCATGCTCACATGGGTGTAAATCTGGGTTGTATTTATGGTTGTGTGTCCCAACAGATCCTGCACGACTCTGAGATCAGCTCCGCCTTCAAGCAAATGAGTGGCGAAAGTATGTCTGAGTGTGTGAGGAGTGATTGGTTTATTGATTTTGGCTTTTTTGGCGTATTTCAAAACCAATCTGTGCACTGAACGCGAAGACAACCTGGTTGCTTGACGGCTAACGAATAGCGGGCTGTCAGGCACCGGGCTTCTGTCCTGGGCAAGTTTTGGCCAGTATTCATGGACATATTTGCAAAGCCAGGCATTGGCGCTTTGATTGAGCAATACAACTCTTTCTTTGTTGCCTTTGCCTACCACACGCATTTCCATAGCTTGCTCGTTGTAGTCTTTCACTTTCAAATTGCACAACTCGCTAACGCGCATTCCGGAAGCGTATAGAACTTCCATCAAGGCGCGATCGCGTATCCCGAGCAAAGATTGATCCGGAGCCAGAAGCAAACGGACCACTTCTTCACGATCAAGACAAGAAGGCAATTTTCTGGTCAATTTAGGACCGCGAACCAATTTGGACGGATCGTCTTCGATTAACTGTTCTCTGCGCAGATATTTGTAAAAGCTGCGAATTGCAGAAATTTTGCGGGCTACGGTAGGACGGCTGTACTGTTCCTGGATCTGGCGGATATAAGTTTTGAGATTTTCCGCTTCCAGCCAGGAATTTGATCCGGTAGCAGTTTGATCCGGTTGCGTTAAACCGGATGCCGGTGCATCACAGGTCTGAGTTTCAGGATTTTCTTCCAACGGGATTTCTGTACTGGTTCTGCTGAGTTGAGGTTCGCCACCATATTCGGAGGCACCTTTGTTTGTTTTGGGTACTGAAATTGTGCTTGTGCTGTCGATAAGCTGTCTCAAATCGTTGAGATAAGCTCTGATCGTATGCGCAGAATAATTGCGTTCCTCCTCAAGATATCCAGCAAACTGATTGAGCCAAGTTAGTGGCAACTGACTCGCTCCCTGTGGACCATTCACTTCTGACCGACTTTCTAGTGACGAATACATTTTGTGATTTTGTAGTTTGGTAATTTAAGAACAACGCTATTAATTATGAGATGTTTGAAAAGTTTGTAAAGCCCCCCCGGCACGGACTCTTGGTTGTCATGTGACACCATGAGTGATATTGCATGTAGTGATACTGCATGTTTGTATATGCACTCCATATTCCGGCGCCAGGGCGATTTTATCTCGGGGATGCGTGGGAATCGAACCCACCCGGGGCAGCGTTTCTCTGCCCCACAACGGTTTTGAAGACCGCGCGCCACACCAGCAACGCTCCATCCCCGCCAGCATTATTACTAGAAACTTTAGTGATTTCGGTTAAACTCACTTAATCTGGTGTGTGTGGCGTAAATCCAGAGGAGCAGGGATCTCCTTAAGGTTTCCTTAATCTCATATATATTTATTAAGGAGAAGTTTTCAAATCACATGTAATATTTTGTAAACGGTCAAAAGCCGTATGCAGAGCCGATCTTGATTATTCGGCGCTCGCATTGACATTGCATTTGGTGGATAAAACAGCTATAGGGACGGTTTCAGATTTACATACTTGCATTGACAATACAATATCTATCTACATATATTAGCCCTTCCGTGCCCATTTTTACAGGCATTCAGCAATTGCTTAAGCCCACAAATTCTACAAAACGGCAAAAACATCAGAGGTAACCAATGGCCCTAGAGTTATCCGAGCGCGTGCGCACTTTCGGAGTTGGAGGATCGCGCATAGCCGATCTTCCTGACCTTGCAGAAATCCAGAAAGCATCTTTTCGATGGTTCATCGAAGAAGGTCTGGCTGAAGAGTTGAAAGCCTTCAGTCCCATTCGGGATTACACAGGAAGACTTGAACTGCACTTCCTCACCAACTACACCTTTGAGGATCACTCAGAGCCGAACAAACCCAAGACGCCTGAAGAGGCGCGTGCGCTTGACGCCAGTTTCACCAAGAAGCTGCGTGTGCAGATGCGTCTTGTTAATCGCGAAATAGGCGAAATCAAAGAGCAGGAAATATATGTGGGCGACATCCCCATGATGACCGACCGCGGTACCTTCATTATTAATGGTGCCGAGCGTGTCATCGTTTCCCAAATTGTCAGAAGCCCCGGCATCTACTACAAACGCGAAGTAGATCAAAACGGTAAGCGTACATTTTCCGCCACTTTGATCCCCAACCGCGGAGCCTGGCTCAAGTTTGAAACTGATGTCAATGACGTCATTTATGTCAAAATCGACAAAAACAGAAAGCTCTTGGCTACGACTTTGTTGAGAGCCCTGGGTTATTCAGACTCAGAGATGGAAAACCTTTTCCGTCATCACGACTTCCTTAAGAAGACGCTTGACAAAGACACCAACAAAACAAAAGAAGAATCCCTTATAGAGGTATACAGAAAACTGCGTCCCGGAGATCCGCCTTCAGTTGCCGGCGGTCAGAGCATTCTGGAAAGCAGATTCTTTGATGACAAGCGCTACGACCTGGGTCGAGTCGGACGTTATAAATTGAATAAGAAACTTGCCCTGTCGGTACCAGAGTCGCAACGTACTCTGACTCCAAGCGACATAGTGGCTTCAGTCGACTACTTGATTGCTCTCAACTATGATGAAGGTCAAGTGGATGATATCGACCACCTGGGCAACCGCCGTATTCGTTCGGTGGGAGAACTTTTGCAGAACCAGTTCCGCATCGGTCTCACCAGACTTGAGCGAATCGTGCGTGAGCGTATGACTTTGCAAGACGCCGATACCCTCACTCCGGCCAACCTATTAAATACAAAACCACTGGTCGCGGCCATTCGTGAGTTTTTCGGTTCATCACAGTTGTCTCAGTTCATGGACCAGACCAATCCTCTGGCTGAACTTACACACAAACGCCGTCTTTCGGCTCTTGGTCCGGGCGGCTTGTCGAGAGAAAGAGCCGGATTCGCGGTGCGAGACATTCACCCCAGTCATTACGGACGCATCTGTCCTGTAGAAACTCCTGAAGGTCCCAACGCCGGTCTTATCGGTTCTCTGGCAACCCATGCTCGAGTCAACGCATACGGTTTCATCGAAACCCCGTACCGCAAAGTGACCAACGGAATCGTCACTGATGAAGTTCACTACCTCACAGCCGACGAAGAAGACAGATACAGAGTGGCTCCCGGTGATGTGCCGGTAAACAAAAACGGCACTTTCGGCAACGACCTTGTGCCGGTACGTTACAAAGCCGAGTTTATCGAAACCACACCCACTCATGTGGACTATGTAGGCGTCAGCCCGATTCAAATCGTTTCGGTGGGAACGGCTCTTATTCCTTTCCTTGAGCACGACGATGCCAACCGAGCCTTGATGGGTTCAAACATGCAGCGTCAATCAGTGCCTCTGGTGCAGACCGAGCGTGCTTACGTCACTACCGGTATCGAAAAGCAATCAGCTAAAGACTCAGGCATGGTGGTTGTTTCGGATGTGGAAGGGAAATGCGAATATGTAACCGCCAATGCCATCCATGTGCGTACAAAAGACAAGCGTCTGGTCAAATACAAACTGGGCAAATTCCAGCGTTCGAACCAGGACACTTGCTTGAACCAGAAACCGATTGTCAGAGTCGACGATCAAGTGGTTGTCGGTCAAGTCATCGCCGACGGTGCTGCTACCAATGGTGGTGAGCTTGCAGTGGGAAGAAACCTGATGGTGGCATTCATGCCATGGGAAGGTTATAACTTTGAAGACGCCATTCTGATCTCGCAGAGACTGGTTTTTGATGAAGTGATGACTTCAATCCATATCGAAAAACTGGAGATTGACGC
>CAZEQP010000434.1:0-3984 GCA_964514345.1 uncultured Candidatus Obscuribacterales bacterium | reverse complement strand
GTCCCGGGGATGTCACCTGTCGCGCGTCAGGCCAATCTTAGTGGCGAGTCACAAAAGAAAGTGCCGTACAAAAAGCTGCGGGCCATGCTTATCGCCGAAGCCAAAGCACAGCACAAGCCTTACGGACTTGTGATTGATGAAATTGCAGGCGGTTTCACCACCACCCAGAGTTTCATGCCTCAGAGCTATTCTCTTTTGCCTTTGCGAGTCACCAAAGTTTTCGTGGACGGCAAACCGGATGAACTAACTCGCGGTGTCAACATCGTCGGCACCCCGCTTGCGTCACTTGAAAAAATTGTTTACGGCTCAACCGAAACAGCCACATTCAACGGTCACTGCGGCGCCGAATCAGGCTGGGTGCCGGTGTCTGCCAGTTCTCCCAGTTTGCTGGTAAAGACTATTGAACTTGAAAAAGGTTTGAAAGAGCAAGAAAGACCACCCATTCTTCCGCCGCCTATTCTGGAGAAACAAAAATGAGACTGAAAATATTGACGGCTTGCGCCCTCTTTTTGTCTTCTTCCATTTCTGCTTTTGCCGCCGATACCAAAATGATACCGGCTGACGATGTGGTGATGAAAGCCATGAATGATGAGCTTTTGCGGACCAAAACAAAATTGAAATTGGAAAAGTTCAGCCTGCCTTATTTTGTCTCATACAACATGTCGGACTCGGTGGGATTGTTTCTGGGCTCAAGTTTCGGCGCCATCACAAATAAGAATGAAACCAATTCGCGCATGAATCGCACTAGTTTGCGCATAGGCGACAAAAAACTGGACTCCGACCGCAGCTCATTCATGTACGGAGACCGAAGCTTTGTGCTTGATGATGATTATGACGCAATCCGTAACGCTTTGTGGCTTTCTTCGGATCGTTCTTACAAATCGGCTGTGGAAAATCTGGAATCGAAAAAAGCGACCAGACAATATACAAAGGTTGAAGATCAACCGGATAGCTTCTCCGATGCTCCCACCGTAGTCAGCATCAAAGAAGTGAAAAACACACCTCTAGCCAGTTCCGCCGAATGGGAAGATCGCCTGCGCAAAGCATCCGGAGTATTCAAAGAATTTCCCGACATCACTCAATCGGGAGTGAATTTTTCCACCCGCCAGAGAATCCGCCGTCTGGTAAACAGTGAAGGCACACTGGTAAAAGACCAGGATGGAGGCGCAAGCATTCATATTGAAGCGACGGCCCAATCCAAAGACGGAATGGAAACATCGGATCAAGAAACATTTGCAGTTGATTCTCTTGATCAATTGCCGGATCAAAAAACAGTGGAAGAAACCGCCCGTAAAGTGGCGAATAGAGCCATTGAGCTGTCCAAAGCTAAACGAGCCAGCGATTATCTGGGTCCCATACTTTTTGAAAAAGAAGCAGCAGCCGATCTGGTGTCATCTGTCATCTCACCACTTCTGGTGGCAGATCGTTTCGAAGAGAGTTCATACTACCGCCCCGCCACCTCGGAGAAAAAGCTGGGACAAAGACTGTTCCCTGAATTTTTGACCATCGTGGACGACCCCACAGTGGAGAAATACAAAGATATTCCCCTGCGCGGCGGCTGGGAAATTGACGATGAAGGAGTGCGCGCCCAGAAGCTCACCTTGATTGAAAAGGGCATTTTAAAAGCCGTTTGTTCCACCCGCAAACCCTCGCGTTTGAGCAAAGAAAGCAACGGTCACTGTCGGGGCAGCGGACCTACCACCGGTCATTTGTTTGTGGAAACAAGCCAGCCGGTTGAAATGGCTGATATGAAGAAAAAATTGATTGAAACCGCTAAAGCTCAAGGGCTGAAAAATGCGTTGATTATTCGCAAAGCAGCATCAGGATATATGGGTCTTGATTTTTCCGGACTCTCCGGTGTTCAGATTCTATCGTCGCTTGGAGGCTCGCGTGCCACATCCACCTATATGTATTCGGTTGATGTGAATACCGGCAAAGAAGAGCTTATCCGCGGAGCACAACTGCGCCGTCTGACCAAGCAAGATTTGCGCCAGATGCTGGCTGCCGGGAATGACACCTCTGTGTATAGTTCTAAATTTCCAAATGCAATTGTGACACCGTCTCTTTTATTCAGCGAATTGGAAGTGCAAAAACCACCGCTTGAAACCGAGACCCCGCCTCATTTGAAGAATCCATATTTTGAAGCGAAGAAATAGTAATAGTATTTGAATTTCAGTCAGTGAATTCAGGAAAATTTCGCTCGAAAAGCTCCGGCTCAAGTCTTTTGTCGAAAGTAATATCTGAATAGTTGTATTCAGTAATTAAGTCTTTGACTAGATCTTTCAGTGGAAAATCGGGTATTGCAATATCTGCCGGCAAATCACCACGTTTGGCCATTTCTTGCATTTCTTTTTTCATTTGCTCGGCTCTCTCTAATGATGTTCTCATCACTGTTACGATTTTTCTGATGCAAAACAACTCCTGGTCTATCCAGGCTGTGCTTTCTGAATTATTTTTTCTTTCAACATTTACTACATAACATAAATGTCCATCATAAGTTTCATCCTGCACAAGGCTAGCTGTTTTCGAACTCAGCCAGAGCGGACGATTTTCAAATAGATCAGGCAAAAGTAGCGTTGGGATTTGATAAACCGAAGCAGAGGAAATGCCTGTGGCACCTGCGATTGGACGACTCAGATTTTCATATTCTTGTAGTCTGTTTACCGCAAACAAAGAATGATTCTTGCCATCCGACCAGACTACACTCACATATTCTGGACCGGAGGCACCGAAGTGTGGATGATACATGCGCCATTCAAAGCGAAAATTGTTCGGACGTTTGAATACGGTTTTGAATCTGACAGACTTATCCGCTCCACCTTTGCGGTTTACAATGCCAGTATCTGAGTAGCTGGTGCAATTGGCATACAGCTCCAGCGTGGATTGAATTATTTTGTCTACGTCTTCCATTTATGCATTATCCAATAAATTTCTTGGAGCAGGTTGTCAGCATCGGCAAGGTTTCGAGGTTTGATAACATTTAGCCTGTAATTACTGTAATTCCCCGTGGAGACCGACTAATGGTTAAAGCCCAGGCTGCTGTTTTAGTATTAACTGCCCTCACACTGGGCGTCCAGACTGCCGCGATTGGCAAAGAAGTGGAAATAGGTGGCGCCACCTCAGAAGGCACGGCAATTACAATTTATAATCAAAATTTCGGACTGGTCAGAGACTTGCGCACGATACCTCTGGAGAAGGGTGTGAACTTCGTCCGCTTCTCCGATGTAGCTGCAGCCATAGACCCGACATCAGTCAGCTACACATCGCTGACTGCACCTAATTCGGTTGTGGTGCGCGAACAAAATTATCAATATGACGTCATGTCTCCGGATACTATTTTGTCCAAATCGGTTGGCAAAGAAGTTATATTCAGAAAATACACATCATCTGGATCTGTGGTTGAAACCAGAGGCACATTGCTCAATCCGCCCCAGGTCACTATTGTGGACACTAACGGCAATCCATCTACAAGCTCGGTGGGACTGGTTTTAAAAACTGAAAGCGGAGTCATTCTAAATCCATCAGGTGAAAGCGAAGTAAAGGAAATGCCACCGGGATTGGTGCCGAAGCCGTCACTCATGTGGAAATTGGAAACAACAAAACCTGGAGATCACAAAAGCGAAATCAGCTATCAGACGGCCGGAATGAGCTGGAAATGCGACTATGTAGCCATTTCAAATGAGGACGACAGCAAAGCGGATCTTACAAGCTGGGTGACATTAAACAATGAATGCGGCGCTTCATTTAGAGATGCCTCACTCAAACTTATGGCAGGTGATGTCAATCGAGTCACCGCGCCGGCTCAGCCCATGTATATGAAAATGTCCCGCATGGAAGCGGCTGCCGATATGGGTAATCAATTTAGTGAAAAATCATTTGCCGAATATCACTTATACACTTTAGCCGGCACCACTAATTTGAATAATCACGAAACCAAGCAAATGAGCTTGTTTAACGCTGCCTCAGTCCCAACTAAAAAGCTCT
>CAZEQP010000433.1:0-3992 GCA_964514345.1 uncultured Candidatus Obscuribacterales bacterium | reverse complement strand
CATTTTTAACCGCAGATCTATTTGCAGTACTGGGCGCAAGTCACGAGACTTACAAATACGGCTACAAAGTATTTAAATGTTATTTGGATCACGATCGCCGTGCTTTTCCGGTCAACCCTAACGCTAAAGAAGTTATGGGTCACACCGCCTTTCCCAATCTGGCTTCATTGCCTGAGCCGGTAAAGTCTATCTCTATAATTACTCCACCGCCTGTTACCGAAAAGATTGTGGATGACGCCATCGAACATGGTGTCACGAATATCTGGATGCAACCTGGCGCCGAATCAGCGAAAGCAGTGAAAAAGGCTCAGGACGCAGGCATTGACGTGATTTATGGCGGACCCTGTCTATTAGTTGTATTGGGATACAGAGAATAGTGGCTAAGGAATTTCTTCCTGCTTTTCATACACTTTCTGAATGCTATTAAATACTGAATCCCAGACTGGTGCACTCTTTCCCGTAGCTTCAATTGATCTTATTTGCCACTTATCATTTAAGCCAACTCGAATTTTACTTCCGTTATTTAACTTTCCTATCAAAAAAACAGGCTTGTTCAACTCGTTCCATTCTATTCTGCAATATCTTTCATTGACAGAGCATGAGCGTTCGAATTCCGTTAATCCATTGGGCTCATTCTTTTTACACAAAGCAAAATTGAGCACTGTACTAAGTACATAAATTTTGAAATCATCTTCTGTGAAATCCCGATCATAGAAAGAGCGATCATCAATTGCTAAGTATGGGTTATTTCTCTCAATCCAGAACCTTTTTGGCACTCCATTCTTCATCCAAGCCATCCATTTAATCTCTCCGATCTGGTCTTCTTTTTCTTTGAATAGTTGACCCTCTGCAATTTCATCACCACCATGACCCTTGTACACCCATCCACGAAAGGCACGTATCTCCGGTCTTTCTGAAAACTCCATTAATCGGCTATATGTCCAGCGTTCTTCAAGGTACTTTTGTATCCTCCTGGTCAATTCTCTCCTGCCTGGGTAGACTTTTGGATTCGGCCAAAACACTTCTTTGACTTCCTGTTCTGAAAGCTTTGGTCTGCGGTCAGGAACACTTTTAGCCGAGGTATCTTGCAACCAGAAGAGGCTCACACAAATAATTTGCACAATCAGGAAAAACGCCTTACTTGCCTTGCTCATAGCTATTTCTTTGTCTTAACTGACTTAGCTGGTTTGGGTGGTTTGGGTGGTTTGGGTGGTTTGGGTGGTTTGGGTGGTTTGGGTGGTTTTGCTGGTTTTGCTGGTTTTGCTGTCTTCACCGCCTTCGCTGGCGTAACCCCATGCGCGTCATATTGTTTCAAAATAGTTTTCGGTGCGATTTGACGAAAACTCTCTTCAATCCATTTATCAATAATCGAAGTGGGAATATCTCTATCTGTAGGCAAAGTTGCGGTTACCCAGCCGCTCTTTCCCAGCCCATAAGGAGTCGGCTGTGTGAAAGGCAGAGCCAGAGCGTTAAACAGTGACTCGTTCAATTTTATACTGATGCTTACTCCTGTTTCTTCAAGCGACATAAAAACAAAAGTTTTCTTTTTTACTTTGAATGCCGAATGTCCCCAGGGATGATCTTCAATTGTTTCAGGAAAGGACATTGCATATTTTCGAATTCGCTCAGCATCCTTTTTGAGCTTGGCACTTGGTTTTCCAACTTTAATTGTCATTTCATGTCCTCTTTCTTATCTACAGCGCTTCAGCAATAAATTCAATAAACTCCTGGCACGAGAACATTCTTATTCCACATCGATTTGCCACCAAGTCATTGAAGTGTTCACGATTACCAGAGAGAATTGCATGCGGGGCTGGGGACGCGGCATCACAAGCCTGGATATCGTTCTTTGGAGCGATTTTCTTTAATTTTCTCTGCTGCGCGGATGATTTCTTTGGCAGTAACTCCAGCATTTTTGATGGCTTCTTGAGCTTTCCTTGCAGTGTCCGCCAGGATCTGATTTTGCGGCAGAAGGACTATACAGTTTCCCACTACAATTTCAATAAGCGTGTCGCCCTGGTCTAATCCTAGCTCTTTTCTTGCCTTTGCTGAGATGGTAACTTGCCCTTTGCTGGTCATAGTCAAGCTTCTCAATTTAGTGTCTGCCATTTCCTTTTCCTTACATTCCTTACTTTCTTACAAGTATGGCTTGTAAGGAGGAATTTGGCAACCTACTGATAGTGCGACTTATCAAACAAAGTAATCACGATAGTGGTGGCAATATCAGTTGCCGGTTTTAACTCTGGTGCCTCAACTGTGATGGAGAATTGTTTTGTCCAGCCGGCATTTGTATGACTCAAGTATGTAAGTTCACCGCACATCTTGTTGCCTTCCGGATTTGTTTTGCCCATGTCCACTCCGGCATTCTTTTCACGCAATTTCCAGTCGGTGCTATTCTTCATTTCCGCTTCGTAATGAGCAATAACCTTTTCAGGCGTGGTGGTGGCTTTCAGTTTGATAGTCTTGAAACCATAAAGCTTGGCCGGCACATCTGTTGCTTCCATCAACATTCCACCGGGAAACATTCCACAAGGACAATCATACGGAAGTGATCCGCCTTTAGGCGAAGGAGCGGTTGTCTTTTGAGTCGGCTGTGTAGGGCTTTTGGCAGTTTTAGCTTTGCTTCCAGATGGTGGCAGCCCCATAGCTTGACGCGCATAAGCAGCGGCGCGTGAGTTTGGGGCAATTGACAAAATGCGGCTAAATATTGAGTAGGATCTTCCTGATTGTCCACTTCTTTGCAGTGAAAGACCGTAGTAATACATCACATTTGGATCATTCTTTCTTTCTTTTATCAAAGCCTCTCCAAAAGCTTCAGTGGCTTCCCGATAGCGCCCGGCATCGAAGAGTGAAATTCCGTCTTCGGCTAAACCAGCGAAAGCGGAAGGGCAAAAGTAGAAGCTTGATATGACTATAAGAGCTAGAAGAAATATGCGGAAAACTTGAGAATGCATTTTGAGCCTTTATTTCGAAACACAATAAACTAACAATAGCACAACATGATTTACTAGTAACGGCACGGCACAATAAACTAATATCCATTACTCTTCTCAGATCATTTGAGCTTCTGGCGTCTGGACTATCCGACATCATAGTGACAGAAACCGCACCATATCGCTGTCCTCACTATCACACCAAGGATGATACCGCGGACAAAATAAATTACGACTGTCTTGCGCGGGTTACAGACGGTTTGATGAAAGTGGTTAGAGATCTGGGAACCGAGTAAGCTTTTCGAATTTAGAAGCAACCTGCTTCTTGCGCATTAGCCCCCTCAGCCACCGCGGGAGCCGCCTGAGCGGCTATAGCCCCCTCGCGATACACGAGAAAATTCATTGCCTTGACCGGCATATCGTCTGCTTGAACTGTATGCAGAAAGCGAATTCAAAATCACTTGCGAATTGTATTTAAGTTTGGGATCTTTTCCGTAAGTGGCTATCCATTGGAATTCCATGGCGGCCTTTGCCACCTGATTCTGTCCTTGATAGCACAATCCCGTGTAATAATGAGTCAAATCATTAGGCTTCATGGTGGCAATTTTTTTCAGAGCGTCTTTCCAGCGTCCTGCCGTATAGTGTTCTTTCACTTCTTTGATGGCAGGGTCGTTATAATTCACTGTCGACGCTTGAGCGGTGGCTTTTTTTGCCTTGCCTTTGGCGTCGGCATCAATTGTAGATGCAAGTGAACCCAATAAAATGCTCAGGCAAAGTATTGAACCCAATTGTTTTGCTTTCAAATTCACTACTCTGTCCTGCTCAAGGCCTATTTTTCCATGCTATCACAAGCGATTATCGCCCGGACATAGGAGGAGGACCCACGCTTTCGATGCCGCCATTTTTGTCGCTTATACTGCGCCATTGATGCAAGTCTTTCATGCTGAATTTTCCGTGTACCAGGAATTGTTCAAGTACTTCCAGGTCATTCAAACTAATTTTGGTTTCTTCGTCTCCGTCTTCGTCGTTGTCGTCGTCGTCGTCGCGCCTGGCAGCCCA
>CAZEQP010000432.1:0-4002 GCA_964514345.1 uncultured Candidatus Obscuribacterales bacterium | reverse complement strand
CACCGATTTGAAAGAAAAGGTGGAAACCATAAGACAGGAGCAACTTTCAGGCTGTAAAGCCGGACTGGGCTCCAGGTCGGGCCCAGAAGAGTTCAAAGCTTTGAGCCGGGAAGAAATCGAAAGGCTGGAAGAAATCAGCCAGGCCATCGTGAATCAGATTCTGCATATTCCCATGGTCAATTTGAAAGCCACAGCCTGCACTTCAGATTTGCAGTCACTGGAAAAACAGGCAGCCGCGTTGCGCAATCTGTTCAACCTTGATCCAATTGCACCGTGAGAGTCGGAACACGCTCAAGCAAACTGGCCCTGTTTCAGACGAATTATGTCATAAGCTTGCTCAAAAAGATTCATCCATCACTTGACTGGCAAGTGGTGCCCATCACCACGGCCGGTGACGCTCAGCGCAATGTTCCCATCGCCGCAATTGGCTCGCGAGGAGTTTTTGTCAAAGAACTGGAAGAAGCATTGCTTGAAAATAGAGTCGATTTTGTAGTGCACAGTCTTAAGGACATGCCGGTGACAATACCTGTCGGGCTGGCTCTGGCAGCGGTTCCAGTCAGAGAGGATCCCAGAGACGTGATAGTTTCACGTCACAACACCCCGCTGGAGGAACTGACTGAAGGCAGTCGAATCGCCACATCCAGCCGGCGCCGAATTTCTCAACTGATGCACCTTTTTCCCGGTTTCAGCTATGTCGACATAAGAGGAAACATCACCACCCGTTTGCGGAAAATGGATGAAGGAGACTGTGAGGCGATGGTTCTGGCTGCGGCCGGGCTTTTGCGTTTGGAATTGAACGACCGCATAGTCAAATATTTGTCGGTGGATGAATCCACTCCTGCTGCCGGTCAGGGCGCGCTGGCAGTGGAATGCCGCGGTGACGACAACATAACTCTTTCTTTGCTCAAAGAACTGGACGATTTGAAAACGCGCTGTGAAGTAAGCGCCGAACGAGAATATCTGGGAGCACTCGGCGGAGGATGTTCCGTTCCAATCGGTGTTCTGGCCTCCTTAAACGATAACGGCGACGAGTTGACTGTTGTCGGTTCAATTGCATCGCCGGACGGAAAGTCGCTACACAAGGACCGCCTTACCGCCCCATTTGATGGTAGCATATCCGGTGCATGCGCTTTGGGAAGCGAACTGGCATCCCGTATGCAAACACCAGAAGTACTCCGCATTCTGGAAGAATTCAAAAAAGAAGAAAGTCGGATATCAGCGCCATGAGTCCGGCAGACAAAAATTTGCTCAATGGCAAATCAGTGCTGGTCACCAGAGCCGGCTTGCAGTCAGACAACAAGCTGTCCCAAATGCTCGCTGAAAGAGGAGCATACGTTATAGAAAAGCCGGTAATTTGTTTTAACAAGCCGGTATCTTTTGCCGACCTTGACCGGGCATTGAAAGAATTGCATTCATTCAACTGGATAGTTTTTGCCAGTCAAACTGCGGTCCAGTCCGTTCTCAGCCGTCTTGCAGAATTGAATATAGGGACCGAGATTCTTACCAAATTGAATATAGCGGCAGTGGGCAAATCAACAACGGCTTATCTGAAAGAAAACAACCTCCGGGTCGACTTTCAGCCCAGTAAGTTTACGGCTGATTGTCTTGTGGATGAATTTCCGGAAAAAAAGAATCTTCGCGGCAGCCGCATTTTTTGGCCCAGAACTCTGGCCGGAAAAAAAACTATTCAAACCGGTCTGGAGTCCTTTGGCGCAACTGTCGTAGACGCCGAAGCCTACACTTCAGACCTGCCTCATGATGCGGCAAGCTTAGCAATTGAACTGGAAACTTTGTTGACCAATGGACAGGTCGATGTTGTAACTTTTACCAGCTCACAGACAGTGCGCAATTTTGCCGCCATACTGGCCAGCAAGATCACGGATAAAAAACTCTCCGATTTATACCCTGAAGTTGTAGTCGCCGCCATAGGACCACAAACAGCACAAACAGCTCTTGATGTGTACGGAAGGGCGGATGTGGTAGCCGTGGAATATACTATAGAAGGACTTGTCACAGGTCTTGAACAGTTTTTTAATTTAGGCCGATGAATCAAGAAGACCAGCTAAACATTATCGACGAATGTGTGGAAAAATTGACCGCCATGGATGGTCATGTAGTGAGATTTGCGCAAAGTCCCTGGGACACTGAAAATCTGAAAAGACTCTCCGAACATTTCACATCCATTGCTGAAATGTCCAGCCGGAACAAATATGCCCAGTTGTCTGAAATGTCTTCCATAGCTGAAGCGGGAAAACATTTGTGCTCCACCATTATCGCCCGCCAGCCGGACGATGTGATAGTTTACTGGCGCAGCTTCAAAGAAATGGTTTCTCAAATTCGCTCCATGCTGGATAGAGAGAAGGAGCGTGTCATCACCACAGCGCCCGAACAGGAAAACTTGCCTCCTTCATCTTCCAGAGTCCGCAGCTCGGAACTAGAGACAGATCTGATAGAACAACATCTGGCAACCATGCAAATACCCGGACAGGTTCCATATGAAAGTTCCGGGCAGAGACAGGAACAATATCAAAGCTCTATCCAGAGCCCTGTTCAAAGCCAGATTCAGATCTCGATTCAGAGCCTGTCTCAGAACCAAAATCAACTTCAAAGAGAAGCCACCCCGGCAATGCCTGCACTACCTGTAGTACCAACACACGACGTGGTAGTGGTGAGCACCAACCACGAAAAGTTGCGCGCGCTTTCCACCGCACTATCACATCAAGCCATATCGGTCAGACCATGTAGCGACCTGAATCAAGCATGGGAAACCACTTTGAATCACATGCCGAATGGATTGCTTGTATGCGTGCCCGTGCAATCAGGAAACGCCTATCAATTCATCAGCCAGGTGCGCTCGCTTCCCGGCGGGGAAAACATAGCCATCATAGTGCTGGCCGAAGAGCATGGTTTCCTGGAAACAATCAATACGGTTAAAGCCAGAGCAGATGCCTTTCTTGCTTTGCCGGTGGAAATAGATGCGATTCTGGAAAAATTCCGTTATTTTTTCGGAAGAGGCAAACCGCAACTATATCGAATATTGTGCACTGAACAAGACTCCGCCCAGGCTCAAAACATCATCTCCACGCTGGAAGGAGCCGGATACAATGTTGTCTGGCAGCAAGATCCCTTTTCTTTTGAAGAATCACTTCTGGCTCTATGCCCGGATTTGATCTTGCTGGACGCTGCTTCAACAGACATATCCGGTTTTGAGCTGGCACGTTATATCCGCCAGAGCGATCGCTTCGCTTGCGTACCGGTACTTTTTCTGACCAGCGAAAACAATCTGGAAGCGCACATTGAAGGAGCCAGATCTCTGGCCGACGATTTTTTGATCAAGCCTGTGATTCCGGAACTTCTGGTGGCAAAGGTGTCTGGCAAACTTGAGAGGTACCGCATTTTTCAAAAACTTTTGAAGAATGATTCATTGACTCAAATACTGAACTACAATCATTTCACCGAACAAGCACAGCGCTCATTAAAAGCAAGAGCAAATCTTCCCAGATCCGATGGCGCCACACAAGCCGTTCTCACAGTAATCGACATAGACAATCTCAAAGTCATCAACAGCACTTTCGGCTTTTCAGTGGGAGACAGAACAATTCTGGCTCTGGTGCAAATCATACGCAAAGTATTCAGACATACAGACCTGATAGGCAGAGTCGGCGGTGACCGCATAGGAATTCTGGATTACGGATTGCCGCTTAGAGAAACAATAGAAACAGTGGATGACCTGCTTTTAAACTTTGCACAAGTGCCGCACAAGTCGGGCGGCAGTATTTTCAAAGTTACAGCAAGCGCCGGAATATGTGCGGCCATGGAGCATGAGCGCTTCGCCGACCTGCTTTCGCGAACTTTAATGGCAGTTCAAAATGCTAAATCTCAAGGTAAAGGGCGAATTTGTCAGGCTTGAGCAAAACATATATACTGTTTTTTTTCATACCAAATACGGAGTATCTGACCCAAGATGACAAATCTGGTCAAGGAGTCTGCTAAATCTCGACT
>CAZEQP010000431.1:0-4011 GCA_964514345.1 uncultured Candidatus Obscuribacterales bacterium | reverse complement strand
CTTGACTTATAAATAAGATTTTTGTTCTGCCTCAATTTCTCAGGCTCTTCGCCACTCATACTTGTACTAGTCATATAAATTTCCCTCAAGTTTTTAAACCGGCTCCATTCAACTGCAGCTCCTGACTCAAGATCTACGTGATCAAGATTGATAACTTTTAGTTTTGGTGCGTTCAAGTTTTGCCAGAACGATCTATCGATTCGCGTTTGAGATATCGAAAGACTCTCAAGTTCAGGCATATTCGATAAGATAATCGGACCTTGCGCTTGCAATTCTCTGAGACTTTTTGAACTCTGGACAAGCAATTGCGGACTTGCAAAACCGCATCTGATTATCAACTCTTTGGTATTTATTTTGCCTAAAGCATTCACACTTCTGTCACTTAGCGGTTTAGACTGCATGATGACTAAGCGTTTAAGCCGAAAGTTTTTTAAATTCGCGATGTGTTGGTCATTGTATTCTTCGTCAGACAAAACACATGTGTGCACGTGCTTAAACGCGTGAGCGTTCGTCAGAATCGAAGTATCAGCCCCATTTGTTAAAACCAATGTGGTGACTTTGCGCTTAGTAATATCCTTCAGATGTTCTGTCGTCAACGGAAAGTTGAGGTGGAGATATTTCTTCGAGTTAAAGCGAAAGTCGTAATGGTAAAGCACTTCTCCAATAGGATATGCAATATAAAACCACAACGGAATTTTTTGTTGCTTTTTACTTGCAAATTCTATCGGGGCAGCTGTGCATGGCAATAAAGATGTCCATAGAATGACACATGCGCAAATAGTGGCAAGAAGATTTTTCATACTCACATTGTCACAAACTTCTCTAATGCAACAGGGGACTGTGCAACACTTTCAGAATTGATTGATCTGGTAATCACTTTGTAAACTGTTTCTCTGTGAGTCAACCTGGATCAATTTTTCCTGTAAGCTTAAATAAAGGAATGGACGAAACCGAAGACCTACTCGAGCATGTGAAAATCCTTGCCACAAACGACGGCAGGAATATCGGCACGCCTGGACACGATCGCGCCAGAAAGTATCTTTGCGCCAATCTGAAGCACATGAGGCTTGAGCCTTATGCCGATTCGTTCGAACTCACAGACAAAACAGACGACTTGACTCTTGTAAATATCATCGCTGTGGCTCCTGGTCATGACAGAAAGGCACCACCTATTTTGATTGGTGCGCATTATGACACATATGAGTCATTTCCGGGTGCCGATGATAATGCGGCAGCGGTTGCTATAACGCTTGAAATCGCAAAGAGCTTGTGCCGTCTGCCTGCCGCTTGCGATGTGATACTGGCATTTTTTGACGGCGAAGAGCTGGGTTCCATCGGTAAAGAGAAGATGGGCTCGACCAAGTTTTATCGCAAACAAAGCACTCGGCCGATTCGATGCGGATTTATTTTGGATCTGGTCGGACATGATGTGCCGATACCAAATCTGGAGAGCACCATGTTTGTAACCGGCATGGAAAGCAGCACATCATGGGCGAAAATATTGACAGACACGGAGCCAGCAAGCGGTGTCAAATGGGCACCAGTTCTTGATTCATATATCAACAGCCCGAGCGACCATTACATTTATGTGCAGAACAAACAGCCGTATCTCTTCTTTTCATGCGGAAGATGGAAACACTATCATTCACTTACCGACACGCACGAAAAACTGAACTATTCAAAAATGGTGCAATTCAAGAATGCACTTTTGTCTCTGGTTTATGCTTGTGCGCTTCACGAGCCGACGCATGGATTTTACGACAGCACAAAAGACGAGGTGCTTTTTCTGAACAGAAATTTGCTACCTGGATTGGGAATGTTCGATAAGTCTTTGACTTCACGCGAAGATATCGACAATCTTACCTCTTATATGACGCAGAATTTTCAGATTTAAATTCAAAAACAGCCGATAGTATTAAGGTTAACTTCTTACTCGTTTCACAAAAGCAAAACTGCACAAGATTAGCGCTAATACCGCAAGTACAAGAATAGTGATCCCAATCGATTCGGTTACAGGGCTGTCAGTCCGCGCGGACAATGCATTGCCTGGAATACTTTCGCCCAGGCACTTTCCCCCGTCATACCATCGATGTTCTTCCTGAACATGGGATATGTTGTAGACAGTATTACGCTCGGCATTGTATGTTCCGTTTACCATAACAGCCTTGCCATTGAGATGTAACACCCTTTCACGCTCCCAGGGAGTTTTGAAGCCATGCACGTCGATATTTTTTACCGAAAACGAGCCCCAATTCTCTGGCTGAAAAGTCACAGTATCTTCGGAGAAGGCCACACATAGAGCGTTCTCTGATCGAATATAATCGGCATCCTCCTTCGTTAAATATAAAGCAATGTCTTCGTAATTTAGATGCAAGACTCCGCACACTTGAACATTCTTGCCGTCATATAGCTCTGGGTTCGCGATTATCGAAATCATCGAATCCGTCAGAAACTTATTGTCGTGATGCGTATCTCTCTTCATTGGCTCTGAACTCCGCATATATCGTAGTCAGAAGAAACAGAGTTGTATTTAGTAAAATCACTAATGAAGTCGTCTAATTTTACGCCTTCATGCAACCCCAGTCGTCAACTCTGAAGTGCAAAATGCACAACGAGTGGCTTTGATTGCCACAGTAGAAAAACAGAACGGGCACTCTTTATTGGTCGGAGCAGCTTTTTCAGAATCAGCCGCGGCAGGACCGCTTAACTGTTTCTCTACATTCGTTATCAAACGCAGAATCAGAAACATGGCAATAGCCACAAGCAGAAAAGCAATTATGTTATTGACGAAAATGCCATAGTTTATTGTCACGGCGCCGGCGGCATGCGCGTCTTTCAAGGTTGCATAGGGCGGTGCGACTTTTTCACCTGCCCTGAGCAGTATGTACAAGTTTGTGAAATCAGCCTTTCCAATCAACAATCCCAGAACCGGCATAATTACATCGTCGACAAGAGACTTTGCGATGGTACTGAATGCGGCACCAACAGTGAAGCCAACCGCCATGTCCACCAGACCTCCGCGCATGGCAAATTGTTTAAAATCAGTGATGATAGACATGTTCTGCCCTCCAAAATTCTATGACTGCCCCTTAATCTCCAAACGCTTAATCAGCCATTTTTTGACACGCGGAAAATATTTGTAGAGGTTGTCGGTGTTTTCGTTGCGACCGCCCATCATCGAGCCGAACATTTCAGCACATGTTTCGCGTGGTCCCCAATCGTCCGTTTTCATGAAATTACCGACTTTTGGTTGCACCGCCGGCGGTATGTTCTTTTTATCTTCCTCCCATTCCTTTCGAAGCGCAGGATCTTTTGATAAAGTCATCATGTCATCCAGAACCTGAAAACACATGTCACCAACCTGGAGCTGAATATACTCAGGCTTGCGAGCGGCTCCCAGATCTGTGGTGCCTCGCTTTTTGGGACGCTCGTAAACGCACATATCAAGCCCATAAATGCGCCCTGGCTGTTCTGCCAGAGTAGGATTGGGATCCTTCTCGGCTTCCGGTTGCTCCTTCATTGATTCGGGCCACCTGTCAGTCATATTGGGTGAAATGATGACACGCGCTTCGCTTTGATCAAGTTTGGTGCGCAGCGCTTGTGGCAGAGCGTTAATTGCATTTTTCACCGCTTGAATGCTCGCCGGACTGACGGCCGGATGTTTAAACGCCGGGGGATTGACCACGATGCGACTGAGCAAAGTGGTGGCAACGGCGGGTGTAGCTTGTGGTGCCGGCGCAGTTTGAGTCGTGTCAGGCGTGGCATTCGGTCTTCTCAAAATAGATCCATCATCTTCGGAAGCGCAGCCGGTTGCAGTGCAGAAAACACCCACTGTTAAAGCCCATTGTTTTATCTTGGCTCTTGTTATATTCGACTGCATGGAAACCTCCGAAATCTATCGCTAATATAATACAGCAGAGCATGCGGCATCTTTAGTGTTGTCAAAACGCAAAAGTTTGGGTATATTGAAATAGTCACCGATTGGAAAAAACCATGACTTTGTTGCAGCCG
>CAZEQP010000430.1:0-4011 GCA_964514345.1 uncultured Candidatus Obscuribacterales bacterium | reverse complement strand
ATTTGCTGAGCCTGGAAATCATGCCGATTGAAGTACGCTCACATGCACCGATGATCACGAGAAACGGCATACCGATTTTTGTGGAGGGCGTAGCTCAAATCAAGGTAAAAAGCGATGAATCATCTATTCACACAGCCGCTGAGCAGTTTCTCGGCAAAGATCTGGATGAAATTCAAATGGTTGCCCACGAAACACTGATGGGACATTTGAGAGCCATTCTAGGCACTATGACTGTGGAAGAGCTAATTGGAAACTTCGACGAATTCGCTCAGCGTGTAGCTTCAGTCTCCATATCCGACCTGGCAAAAATGGGGCTGACTGTCGTCTCTTTCACTATAAAAGAAATCCGCGATGAAGTCGGCTATCTAGAAGCCTTAGGCAAAAAACAAACTGCCGACGTGAAAAGAACGGCGGCAATTGGTGAAGCCGAAGCTCTCAAAGAAACACAAATCGCCCAGGCCAATTCTCAAAGAGACGCTCAGATTGCTCAAGCTCAGGCAACAGAAGAAGGAGCTAAAGCAAAGCTACAAGCAGATACTCGCGTAGCGGAAGCGTCAAAGAATTTTCAGGTGAGCCAGGCAAAATACCAGCAAGAAGTGGCTGTCGAAAAAGCACAGAGTGACATGGTTTATGACATCACTAAAGCTAAATCACAACAAAAACTGATTCTGGAACAACAGCAAATCAAAATTGTAGAAGCACAAAAAGAAGTTGAACTACAACAAGTTGAAGTGCTGAAACGTGAAGTGGCACTGGCTGCTGAAATCACAAAGCCGGCCGAGGCCGAACAGACACGTATCAAATTAATGGCTGTCGCCGAACAAGAAAAGCGACGCATTCTGGCAGAAGGCGACGCCCAGGCTACTGAAGCAAAAGCCAAAGGTGATGCCGAATCAATTCGTGTCCGGGCGCAGGCAGAAGCCGATGCCACAAGACAACTGGGTCTTGCCGCTGCAGAAGCCGAGCGGGCCAAAGGTCTTGCCGAAGCGACAGTTGTAGCCGCTAAAGGTCAGGCTGAAGCGGAAGCCATGGCCAAGAAAGCCGAAGCCTTCAAACAGTACAACGACGCAGCCATGGCCAGCATGGTAATAGACAAACTGCCTGAACTGGTTCAAGCAGCTGCTCAACCCCTGTCCAAAATCGGCAATGTCACTTTGTTGTCCACCGGGGGTGATACCACCGGACTGGGCAAAATCACCTCGGACGTATTGAATGTGGCCGCTCAGGGAGTGACCATGGTCAAAGGATTGACCGGGATCGACCTGGTTGACACCATGTCGCGCACACATAATGTTGCACCCAAGAATCAACAACTTTCGCAGAGTTCCAATTCAAGTCAGCAGCAACAACAACAAAAAACACCTGCCGTGAGTGCGACAAATCCAAATCCAGTCAATAAAGGTTGATGCCGAAAATATTAGTCACAGGCTCGGGTTCGGTCGGCAAAACCACCCTGGTGGAAAGCCTGGCACCCGAGCTTTCCCTTAGCGTCATACCGGAAGTTGGACGTCTCCTTTGTCGCCGGCTTGGTTACAATCAAATCGGTGACATTCCGCTTGCAGAGCAGGAAGGTTTTAAAATTAAGGTGTTGAGCGAACAAATCGCCCGTGAAAATGAACTGCAAAAATTTATAACAGATCGCGGAGCGCTTGATTGCTGGGTTTTATGGCAACGCTGGCAATTGTGCAAAGCTATGACTTTCACCAGCGAAACTTATTATAGAATAGCCAGAGCGCACAGCCGCAATTACAGCCATGTCATCTTCTTGCCGCCTGCATTTGAACCGGCTGAAGACGGATTTCGCTGGACCGACAAAGACTACAGGAATCAAATACATCGAATGCTTGAGCTGGCCATTTATGATTTCGGCTTGCAAGAAAAAACTTTCGTCCCTCAATCGGATACATTGGAAAAGCGACTGGTGGAGATAAAAGAGTGGCTCGCTTAAGACTGCTGGCACTTTTTGCGCTTGCCTTTTGCCAGTTTTTATCCAGTCACCAGTGCGTAAATGCTCAAGAAAAACTGCCTGCAAAAATAGTTTCACTGGCTCCCTCCAATACTGAATTGCTTTATTGTCTGGGTGCACAGGATAAATTGAAAGGAGTTTCTTCCTATTGTCTTTCGGACAAACCGATAGTTGGAACCTTCATCAGCGCCAGCTTTGAAAAACTGGCACTAATGAAACCGGATTTGATTTTGCTCGTTTCAGGACAGGAAATGCTCGCTTACCAGCTGCAAAAGAAAAATTTCAAAGTGCTTGTATTGCCCAATGAAAAGCTGGACGACATTTCATCCAATCTGACAAAACTGGGACGATTAACCGGAAAAACAGAAAAGGCAAAAATTCTGACCCAAACTTTTCAACAAAAAATCAGCGAACTAAAGCAAATTTTGAGCGACGGCTCCACCACCCGAACCCTGATATGCGTATGGGCGGAACCGGTTATTTGCGTAGGGAAAAAAAGTTTCATAAACGACCTTATAACCGTTTGTGGTGGCAATAATGTTCTCTCCGGCAAAAGCTTCGGCTACACTCGCGTGTCACAAGAGACTCTCTTGACCAGTCGTCCCGACGTAATAATTCTTCCTTTTGAAGCCGCGGGAGGCAAAACGGTAGCAAGACCGCCCTGGTCGAGGATATGCAACACCAGAGGCGTTTCCACTTATTATCTACCGCAAAACAGCTCCGATTTTCTTTCCCGGCCCTCACTCAATGTGATTGAAGGACTTTCCTGGTTGGCGACTCTATTGCATCCACAAAAGAAAGTGCAAATAAATCATTGGTTAGAAGAGGCTAAGCTGGCACTTAAGATTAAGAAGAATATCGAAAGCAAATAGGGCTGGGTTAGCGCCTTGGCTTGTTTATAACAATCTTTCAACTTAAGCAATGATTACACAGAGGGTATCCCCTTATATAATTTTGGCAACTTACTCTTTAATGAGTCATTTAAATGGGTCATCTCGTAGTCTGCGGCGTCAATTTTCATTTTCATCCTCTTGCCATTCGGGAGCATCTTGTCATTCCTGATTCCTGCCTGAAACACGGGCTGGCGGCTTTGAATCAGTTCCCCCATTTAAGCGAAAGCGCCCTCTTGTCAACCTGCAATCGCACTGAAGTTTACGCAATCACGTCCGACATATCTAAAGGTTTCGCTGAGATAGAAAGCTTTTTTCGCTCGGTGCAGGCAGTTACGGACCATGACGCTCTCAGCCCAAATTACAAGCTAATGGGAGACGATGTGGCGCTCCACCTTATGAGAGTGGCATCAGGACTTGACAGCATGGTGCTGGGTGAAGGTCAAATAATGTCTCAAGTCAAATTCGCTCATCAAAGCGCTCTTGAGTCCAAAACAGCCGGACCGGTGCTGGATAAACTTTTCAAATCAGCCCTTAACGCCGGCAAAAAAGTGCGCTCGCAAACATCGCTAGGCAAACGGGCTGTTTCAATTAGTTCGGCTGCGGTGGAAGTGGCCAGAGATTATTTCAAAGAAAGAAATATAGATTTCGAATCCCTCAACGTGACTGTTCTGGGCGCTGGAAAAATGGGAACAGTTTGTCTGAAACATCTTGTGAACAGCAAAAAAGTTCCTAAGAACATCTCAGTAGTAAATCGTAGCCAAAAGGATCTGGATGATTGTTTGAGTCCGGCTAAAAATCAGATCAAAGTAAATCAAGATTTCTCTTTTGCAGACCGACACAAAGCCGCATCCCAATCGGATCTGGTAATAGTGGCAACCTCCGCCCACCGCCACCTTTTAAATAAAAAAGAGCTGGAAGAGTCCTTAAAGCAAAGTCAAATAAACGGCAACCGCCTTATCATAGACATTTCGGTGCCGCGCAACGTAGAACCCTCCGTCGCCACCATATCCGGTGTTACGCTCAAGCACGCAGACGATCTGGCCGGGCTGGTGAACAAGAATCTGGAAGAAAGAAGAAAAATTTCGGTTGAAGCAGACTCCATAATATTCGACTGCCTGGATGAATTTGTCTCCTGGCAAAAAGCCAGAGCCG
>CAZEQP010000429.1:0-4057 GCA_964514345.1 uncultured Candidatus Obscuribacterales bacterium | reverse complement strand
GATGCACCTTTTGCTCGGGTTGTGTCGATGGACATCAGTAAATCGGAAAACGACAAGTCTTGCTTCAAAGAACTTGTGCCTGAAACAAAAGACGTAACTATAATTTCTGTCGGTTCTGTAGGCAAACACATTTTTGTCACCAGCTTGAAAGACGCATACAGTCATGTAAGTGAATATGATTTTTCCGGAAAAAAACTCAGGGATCTGGATCTTCCCGGGATGGGAACAGTTAACGGATTTTATGGCGATCAAAAGGACAAGACGACTTATTACAGGTACAGCGGCTTCAACACTCCTATGATCGTTTACAAGCTTGATATCGCCAGTGGTGACACCAAAATTTATTTCGAGCCCCAATTGAAATTTCATCCCAAAGATTTCATCACCACCCAGGCTATTGCCGTAAGTAAAGACGGCACTAAAGTTCCATTATTCATCACTCGAAAAAGCGGCACCAAATACGAGAAAACAACACCCTGCTACTTATACGGCTACGGTGGATTCGACATTTCGATGGAGCCGTCCTTCTCTCCTAATTCTCTGACCTTTATGGAAATGGGTGGCATTTATGTTCAAGCCATTTTGAGAGGTGGCGGAGAATTCGGCCGGGCCTGGCACGAGGCCGGAACCAAACTGCAAAAACAAAATGTGTTTGACGACTTCCAGGCTTGCGCCAAATGGCTTATAGATAACGAATACACTTCAGCCGAAAAACTGGCTATCGCAGGCGGCAGTAACGGCGGTCTTCTTGTGGGAGCTTGCATGACTCAAGCGCCTGAACTTTACGGAGCGGCCTGTCCGGCGGTGGGTGTTATGGACATGCTTCGCTTCAATAAATTCACCGAAGGCTGGGCCTGGGTGTCGGATTACGGCAGCCCGGAGAACGCTGATGAATTCAAGGCTTTGTACGCATACTCGCCATTGCACAACATCAAATCGGACACTAAATATCCGGCCACTTTCATCACCACAGGTGATACCGATGACAGAGTGGTTCCGGCTCACAGTTTCAAATTTGCCGCTCAACTGCAAAAGTCACAGTCAGGCGACAAGCCGGTTTTAATCCGAATTGAGACCAAAGCCGGTCACGGTGCCGGAAAGCCGACCGACAAACAAATTGCCGAGATTTCAGACAAGCTGGCTTTTCTGGCTCATGAACTGAATTTTGAAGCGCAGGCAACCAAAGAACTAACTACCCAAGCCAGATAGAATCCAGAACTATAAAAGAGGAAAAAATGCCGGTAAGAAATCAGCGCGGAGTGGCCAAATGGGTCAAAATACTTTTGTGGACCATTGTGGTCATTCTAATTTTGAGCCTTGCCACCTGCACAATAGGCGGTTATCTCTTATTCAACTCAGTCAAAGAAATGGCGGATCCCAAAAAAGCGGCTGCAGTAGCCGCTTCAATGGTTACTCTTCCTGATCCATTGCCTGAAAAATACAAATGGCAGGTCGGGCTTGATGCTTTCGAAACGCCGGTTCCGGTCAAAGTTGTTTGCTTGAAAGACAAAGAAGCAACAATGGAGTATTACATCATTCTTTTGAAAAACTCCGGTGACAAAGACCTCACACCTGAGCAGTTCGCCCGTGAAATTGCCGAGAAGAAAAACATTCCCCAGGGAGTGGGCGGCGATGCGGTGAAAGGTTTCTCTGTTAAAGAACAAGCGACCATGACAGTGGCAGGAAAGGAAATGCCCTGCGCCATTGGAGTAACCGACGGGGTTCACTCTGACCAGCGTCCGGCATTAATCGGCTGTTTGATGCCTGACAAAACTCGAGTGCTCTTACTGTGTGCATATGGTCCTGAAGGAACTGCAGAGCTTAATAAGAAAGCGGTTTCCGAATTTTTCGGCATGATAAAAGAAGTACGCTAATTAAGCTGCGCTAATCTAATATTCTGATGTTTATAGAAGGCTTATTGCTTCTACCAGTAAGACCGTATTAGATTCAACTTATCTTTTGTCGAACTCTCTTCCACTGGTCAAAGCTTCTTAACCCAACCAATATTCTCTAATTTCGGGACAAAGCCGAACATCAGTGTGATGACGGGATTGCTCATGCATTGCGACAAAAGCAGCAAAGCAGCCTCGCTTGAGTGCTGCTGAAACATCGAAAGGACAAAGAATGTCTGTCGACAATATCGCGCCTGATATCGTTGAGACCATGGGACTGGTGACCGGCACCACGTTGGAGCAGGACCACCAGTCCGTTCTGGACAGATTGCCGACTCATATCGCCGGCATCGAGGGGCGCTCCAAGTCTCTCGACAATCTCTCGAACAGGGCGACATTCGCCGTGTATTTCGGACGGGGCAAGGTTTTCCACGAGCGTGCGCTTGGAGTTTTTCAATCCGCCGCTGCCATGGAGGCCGGCTCTGCCGATCATGTCGATGCCGTTGCCCGCGCCCGGGCGTTTCTGGCCGAGGCCATGAACTGGTTCGGGATCGCCGACGGCATCGTGGACATCCTTATCGACCTTGAGTTGCAACTCGAACAAATCGAGGAAGAGCTGGCCGACAAGGACAACAACCGCAACCAGCGCCGTCTGTTCCGCTCCGCGCGGGGCATGATCGGCAAAGTCCAATCCGTGCTCGCCGAGGCGAGCAAGGAGGAGACGCTGGACAAAGCGGTGGCGAAGCTCTGGACGCAGAGAACGGCTCTGGAAGCGATCGAGAAGCGCATCTACGAAGATGCACCCGATGACGTGAAAATCTGGGGCGTGAGCCTCGGCTGGCGTGACGCGGCCTACATGGCGTTCATGCTGGTCGGCTTCTACCTCCTGCACCGCTTCGGGGTCCATCCCGCAGCGGCGTTCGTGGTGCCGGCAGTGGCTGTGCTTCTCTACCAGAAGTTCTTCGACTGAGTTCGAGTTCGGTCGCTCACTAAGACGTTGAACTGAAAGGCTGGAATCGTAACCCTGCTTACAAAGGGTTCGGTTCCGGCTTTTCTTCTATTAAAAAACAGAACGCTGAAATGCGTGATCTGGCTAGAGGAAGTGCGGAGCAACTCGCAAGAGACTCCTAGATACCTCAATGAACCCCGGCTAGAAGGGGTAGGTGCGACCCACCACAACCGGTTAACCTAGGAGGTAACCACAATGCAAGGCATGTCCCTACTCACCCAGGTCTATGGGCTGCTCGCGTTCAGCATGCTGGTCTTCACCGGCGGCGCGGCACTCGGGCGCAACGGCGAACTCGGCACAGTGATCTTCGGTGCCATCGCCTACCTCGGGCTCGGCATAGCCGTTCCCCTGCTGGCTGAGCATTCCTCCCTCGACATCAACCTCCTGCTCGGGCTCTATCTCGCCTGGGTCTTGGTGTCGGGTGTCTTCGTCGGACCTATGATCGCCATGGTCCGCGAGGAGAACGGCTGGCGCCCCGTGGTGCTCGCCGGCGGCAGCACCGCTGTCGTGATGGTCGGTGCCACCTATTTCAGCATCGGCATGGGCGACCCCAGCGCCTGGATGAAGCCTCTTGCGGGCTTCACGTTCGCCTTCTTGATCGTGTCGCTCATCGCAGCCTTCATCGGCATGCGCGGGCGCATCTACGACCTGGTGTCCGGCGTCATCGGCGCCTGCCTGGCCTCAGCGTTCATCCTCGGCTACAGCGCCTATCTCATGCAGGCGCATGCAGCCGGCGACACGTCGACGCGCACGGCGGTCAAGATCGCAGCCCAGCTCTGGTCTGCGCTCCTCTGGCTCTTCATCGAGTTCTTGAAGATCTACTCGTCGAAGTGACCTTAGCAACGCGGAATGCCTCCGGGCAAGCCGCTCGAGCAGGGAAACGGTTGGTGGCATTTAGAGCCACCACCGTTTCTTTTTAATCATTGCTTACTATATGATTTAATATTTTCTATAAACCCAGACTCATTAAAAGAAAGCAAGGAGTCACGCCTTGTTGCCAAGATTGCATAACTAGCAAAGCTTACTTTTATTCCAGATCTAGATTGGGTCTTTATATTCAGGTGATCTATTCGATAACCTTGCTCTGCAAGCTTTTTAGTTTTTAACTTCAGGTATCGCTTCCAGCTCAGAATTTTTCATCCCCAAATAGTTATTA
>CAZEQP010000428.1:0-4066 GCA_964514345.1 uncultured Candidatus Obscuribacterales bacterium | reverse complement strand
AAGCAACCCCATCACTGAAAGCATTGGCATATGAAAACTTGGTTGGTATCACCAGTTTTCCGGTTTTATCAATAAAACCCCATTGTGCTTCAAGATCGCTGGGGTCATAAACACGGCTGATCATGGCATCTGTTTCTATCAGGACAGTGGCAAGCCCCTCTGAAAAATCACCGCAAACCCAATCTTCTTTGAGTTTAATAACCTCGTTGCCTTTTTTATCAATATAAGCTTTATTCTTTTCAGTGGTAGAAACCGAAGCCAGCCCCTCTGAGAATTCGCTTGCGCGCTTATATTTGCAAGGAATAACCAGATTTCCTGATGTATCGATATAACCCATGCCTTCGTCTCCAAAAGCCATTTCAGCTACCGGGAGCCCCAACTTGCTCTTTGGTCTGACCAGAGCAAGACCTTCTGAAAAATTGCCGACAAACTGATATTCAAGTTCTTTGACCACTTTTCCTTTTTCGTCCAGAAGCAATCTTGGACTCGTATCTCGAAAACCTGGCGGGTAGCCGCACGCGACACCTTCTTCGGCAGCAGACACTTTTGGTGCAAATACAAAATTGACCGCCAATCCAAATGAAAGAGCCAATGATAAATACAAAGACAAATATTTCTTTCTGCCAGCCATTAGAACAACCTCTCAAATGCTTCTGAAAATCGTTTGAATAAACCTTTTGATTTTCCTACGAAAGTCTGAACTTGTTTGCCACCGGTTTCCACTGCTTTGCCGAAATCTTCCACTGTGTCGTCTATGGCTCTGACAAAGTCAAGACTGGGCAGACCTTCATTCAGGGCTACCTGGGGATTGGCGAATGCCACCACTTTTTTAGGATGCTTGGCATAATATTTGCGCATATAATTTGCCCAGATGGCAGCGGGCACAACACCGCCTGTAGCGGCTCTGGCGTGCACAGGGTCATTGGCGTCATTACCGGTCCAGATGGCTGTTACCACTTCAGGGGTCATGCCGACAAACCACAAGTCTTTTTGTTCGTCTGAAGTGCCTGTTTTTCCTGCCACTTCCACACCGGGTAAATAGGCACGTTTGCCCGTCCCTTCTTTAACTACGTCTACCATGGCATCAAGAATTTGCAAACACTGTTCTTGAGGCAGCGCCTCGCGCCTGACTGTTTTAAATTCTCTAAGCACATGACCTTCGTCATTGGCGATTTTCCTCACAAAATATGGTGCTATAAATATCCCGCCTCTAGCTATGGTGGCATAGGCAGTCGCCATTTCCAGTGGTGTCACTGCCGCGGTGCCCAGAGCAAGACTGGGATAAGGTTCCATCTGGGCGGTGATTCCGGCTTTGTTGGCAGTCTGAATGATATTAGCCGGACCGGCGTCCACTGCCGCTTTTACTGCGCAAACATTGCGCGAATACTTCAAGGCGTCACGCACACAAAGCGGTCCCATATAAGCATTGTCATAATTTTTGGGCGTATAAGTAGTTCCTGATTTTGGATCTATCATGGCAAAAGGTTCGTCTTCAAGCACCGAATCCGGTTTCAAAGATCCAGTGATAAGTCCGGTAAGATAGACAAATGGTTTGAATGCAGATCCTGTTGTGTGAGGATTAATAGCGCGGTTCCACTGATTTTGTTCATAATTGGCTGCGCCCACCATGGCAAAGACTGAGCCGTCTGAGATATTAATTGAAACAAGGGCGCCTTGATTTACACCTTTTGGTGCCTTTTTGACACCAGCCCATAATGCGGATTCAGCTTCTGCTTGAGCCTGCTGATCAAGATTGGTGTAGATTTTGATAGGGTGAGCCCACAATTCTTTTTCGCCGATTTCATTTTTAACTTGATCAATAGCGTGAAGCACGTAAAAGGGGAAACGCAATTTGCGCGGACCTTGCTTGAATTCAAGTTTAATATTTTGAATTGAAACAAGCTCTTCCGGCTTCACATAACCACATTCAGACATATCGCGCAGTACTTCATTTTTTCTTTTAATGGCTTTATCCAGATTAGACGGATTGCCATAGCTCGATGGTGCCTTGATTAAGCCGGCTAGAAATGCCGCTTCAGGAATGGATAATTTTAACGAAGGCTTATTGAAATAAATTTTGGAAGCACGCTCAATGCCGTAGGCACCACGCCCGAAATAGACTTCATTTAAGTATGTTTCAAGTATTTTGTCTTTGGAATAGCCGCCTTCCACATCAAGCGCCATAAGAATTTCAAGAATCTTGCGCTTCATTGTTCTGTCTTGAAAGCCGAAATATTTTGTTTTCATCAATTGCTGGGTGATAGTGCTTCCGCCTTGAAGCAATTCGCCTTCTTTTATATTAGTAAAAACAGCGCGCCCGACTCCGAAGGGGTCGACGCCTATATGGTGGTAAAAATTGCGGTCTTCCACGGCAATGAGCGCGTTGCGGACATTGGGGGACATGGAGGAAAGAGCTATCGGTTCGCGCTCGCCTTCTTGCTGGACTATAGTGACAAGTTTGTCATTGCGGTCATAAACAGAAATGCCCTGCGCCTGGACGGCAAGACTGGGAAGCCGGACAAATGAGATGTGTAAAAGCCCCTTCAATATAAGAAGTACGACCAGGGACATAAAGGCGCCGGCGCATATGATGCCCAGTTTGCCCGCTCGAGTTCTCCAGGCTGTACGCAGCCAGGGTTTTGCCTTTTCTTCCCACCAGAGCCCTATTTTCACAAGTCACTTCCTACATATAAGGATATCCAGATTTTGTTAAGCCTATGTGAGCCCGGCTCAGTAGTCGATAGACTACAAGTTATTATTAAGAAACATTACGAACGCGCTTCTTGTCCAGGGTATATTAGGAATTTAGCATGCTAAATACCCAGCAGGAAATGTAGTCGTTGAGATACATAAATTTCAGGAGCATGGTTATGTCAATCTATTTAGGGCTATTCGAGTTTGAAGGACCTTTTGTCGAACCTCATGAGTTGAAAGATGAGTCTGGTGTGTATGCTCTGCTTCATTTCATCGACAATGAATACAAATTATTGAGATGTGGGGAAAGAGATTCACTTGAAAAATGGGCCAACAGAGTCAAGTTTGAAGAAATCAAACATCGCTTGCCCGGTAAAATGCTGCTTACTGTGTATTACACCAATTTTCCAAAAGAAGCTCGCAAATCTATCGCCAGAGCAATTACAGAAGAGTTCAAACAACAAGCAAGAGTCTCTTATTTAATCAAACCAACGCTTCAAGCCGCTTAGGCCAGGGGGGCAGGGGCTAAGCATTAGCGAAGCGTTCAACAAATCAAAGCGTCTTTCCTGTAGACTTTTTACAAGGAAAGACGCTTTGAATTTATCCGGCTCAACTTGTGCTTTTATTTCGGCTTTTTTATTTGCCGCGGGTATGCCCGCCACCAAATATCTGGTGCAACATGTTGACCCTGTTGCACTGGCAGCGATTCTATATCTTGGCTCCGGAGCAGCCTCCAGCCTGCTTTTGCTCAGTCGGAAAATTGAGCCTGAGGCGTGGAATAAAAAAGACGTGCTGCGTCTTGGTATCGCCATAATACTTGGTGGCATTGCGGCACCGTTATGCCTGATGACGGCGATGACCGCGGCAAAGGCATCTACTGTGTCTTTGCTGTTGAATTTTGAAATTGTATTTACCGCAATTATTGCTTTTGCATTTTTCAAAGAAAAATTGCATGTGCGCGAAATTACAGGGCTTCTGGCTGTTTTTGCCGGAGGCATTTGTTTGTCCTCAAGCGCTAATATGGAAACATCCTGGGCTCTTTTATACGCTCTTGCCGCCAGTTTTTTGTGGTCGGTGGATGCAAATATTACTGCCAGGATCAAGTCTATTCCTTCACTTAGAATTGCTCAATTCAAAGGAATAATTGCAGGCGGATTCAATTATGGTTTAGCTTTGTGGTTGGGAAAACATTTTCCTGAACCGATTATAACTATCGCCTCCGGTATCACCGGATTCTTTTGTTATGGTCTCAGTCTTGTTTTTTTCATAGAATCAATGCGCCGTCTGGGAGCCGCCCGAGCCACTTCTTTATTTGCTACCGAACCATTTATCGGTGCAATCTTATGTGTGATTTTTTTGCACGAATCGATAA
>CAZEQP010000427.1:0-4073 GCA_964514345.1 uncultured Candidatus Obscuribacterales bacterium | reverse complement strand
CAAAGGCTCCTTTCTTCCCTTTTTTCCCGGTGACAGGAGCCATCTGCACTGGCATGGCAGGCACATAAGTCATCGTGTCCATCCCGCCAGCAGCTGGAGCGATTTCTTGCTGTTTGGCTTTTTCCACATGCTTGGGAGTGGTCTTCACCGGTTTTGCCGATGCCACTACAGCCGGTTGCACTCTTTCCTTCGGCTTTGCTTTTTCTCTCTTGGGAGGTTTGGGAAGCGGCTTGGGTTCTTCCTTATGAACAACTACAGGAGCCGGAGCAGCTTTTGCCTCTTCTTTTTTGGGTTGGAAGATACGCGATTTCAAATTGAGAGCAGAAGAAACGGCATCTTTTATGCTCTCATCTTTTGCTGTGTTTTGAACGTCAGTTATTTTTGGAACTGTTTGCGCTTCGGCTGGTTTTGCTCCGGAGTTGGCTTGCGGTTTTTCCTGGACCGGAGCTGCAAAGCGTGCCAGTCCGTCACTCAAATTTGATTTTTTAGGTGAAGGACCATTTTCAGGCTTAGCTTGTTGATGCTGTTGCGGTGCTGCAGGCGCCTTACGTTCCATCAATTTGTGCAAATAAAAAGATCCGCTCACAGAAGCCATGGCTAGAACCTGCTCTTTCTGCAGATTTCCTTCTTCTTTACGTGCTTTCTGCGACTGCTGGATCATCCATTTCACAATTGCGGCTTGCACTTCAGGAGACTTGGGATGCATTTTTTGTGCCGTTTCAAGCTGAATGCGAGCCTCTTCTTCCTTTCCTGTGAGCATATACAACTCAGCCAGTTTAATTCTGGCCTGACGGCTGTTCGGTCTTTTTTCCACAGCTAGAGGCAGATAGTGAGAAGCAATACTGAACTTGCTCAAATCAAGCGATACTGTGCCCAGTTCAAAATAAAGATCCGCCAGAAAGGGCGAATTGGGACCATAGCTTTTTTGGGTCTGGTCGATAGCCTGCTCATAATAGACTTTAGCTTTATCAAAGTTTCCCGTCAGATAAGACTCAAAAGCCGATTGTCTCAAGCTTTTGGGGTCGCTGAGCGAGATGGGTTTTTCTATGGCAGTTGCCGGTATACAGGCAAAAACCAATAGACTAGCCAGAGAGACTGACAGGAGCTGCTTTATGAGCATGAAGGCTCTGCCTTACCAAACGAAAGTGAACTACATTTCATATTTTAAGCTCAAACTGCTGAAAATGCACATAAATAAACAAAAAAGTCTAAAATATGTTTTTCCCTGCTTGAGGCAAAACAATGCGTCGTTCCAGACAGCAAAAAAGTCGTGGTCACAAAAATCAGTCCAGTACAGGAATGCAGTCTCAAGGGGGAAATGACTCTTCCGCTCGTCTTTATATGCAGCATGGCATAGATATAAACACCAATCTGGGTGAGGGGTTCGGACCGTTTCGCATTGAAGGTGAAGACGCCATTCTTCCTTTTGTCACATCCGCCAATATCGCTTGCGGCGCCCATGCCGGTGATCCAGTCATAATGGAAGAGGCGCTGGAGATGGTCCGATATTATGGGCTGTCGCTGGGTGCTCATATCGGTTATCCCGATTTAGCCGGATTCGGGCGCAGAGAAATCCGCATTCCTTCAAACGAGTTGCGGGCAAGCATTTTGTTTCAATTGGGCGCGCTTACCGGAATGGCGCGCACATTCGGTTTTGAAATCACACAAGTCCGTCCGCATGGATACCTTTACAGACAGCTTTCCAATGACCAGCGTATCGCGGGCATCGTGGCAAAAGCAATTGCCGAGTTCGATCAATGGCTGGTGTTGATTGGACCGGCCAGCCCCACTTTGTTGCAGGCGGGCGAACGAGCCGGAATCAGAGTGGCTCTTGAAGCCTGGATTGATCGCACTTATGACAACAACGGAAATCTTTTGCCGCACACTCATAGCCGCGCCATCATCAAAAATCCCAACGAAATTCTCAGACAGGCACGCAATCTCATTCAAAAGAGTCAGGTGATTGCAGTTGATGGAACGTCGCTGCCGATTGATTTTCAAACTTTGCATATGCATGCAAAAATTCCCAATGCCGCATATATCGCCGAAGAAATCAGAAAAATGATTCCGTACGCATGCTGCCTGACTTCAGAGCCTTTCTCCATAGATCAGGAAGAATCCACAGTAAATTCAGTTTTTGCCATCAGCTAAAATCAGCTAAGGAAGCCGCTTGGCCTGAGGTACGATTTCGTCGTACCAGCTGCCGTAATATTCAGGATAGTCTTCGCCGGTAGTCGAAGTGATGGTGTTTTGCAAAGCGCGTTTTACAGCTTTGCGCCCACCGCGTCGATAACGTCTCAACCACTCAAGTTCAAGCGGATCTATTTTCACTCCCGCTTCAAGCAATTCTTTTACAATAAGAATTTCGTGCACAATGGCTTCAGTTTCTTCATCAAGACAACGATCCACAAATTCCTGGCGACCGGTTTTACCCGGCACAGGATCTGTAGTTGGGCGCATGATGGCATGCACAAATTCGTGGGCGATACTTATGAGTTTGTAATTGCGCGGGCACCATTTGCCGATATAGATAGTGCGCTTGGTCCTGTCATAATAGGCGCGACAGGGTCCATTAACAAGACGAATCTTTACTCCGTCTTCGCGAATTTTTCTGATGTCCTCAACTAGAGTCGGACATTTTAGCGCTGTCTCCACAAACTTTTTGCCGAACTGGCGGCGGAGATTTTTTACTACTTTGGTTTCCAGAATCATCGTTTTCACTATTCGACCCAATAACATTAATTTTATACCACTTTATTCGGCGGTCGAAGCGATGCAAATCGCCATTTAATGGAGGTTAACACCACCTGCCAAGCGAAATGGCTGCCCACCAGCGCCTTAAATTTTGTTAATACTTAACAGATGGGCTTTTTATAGTCTGGCGCGCGCCTTAATGTCTAAATAAGCTTCAATACATTTTTCAGATAATTCTTGTGGAGGACAGTCCAACACAAGGCAGCCCTTTTTCTGTAGCACGCTGAGGGCCAGCTCACGCTGATGCAAAAGGTCAGTAGCCACTGCTCTTTTAAAATGTTGATGCATTTTATCGTCACTCAAAGAATCGGGGACCAGTATTTGTCCCTGAGCAGTTTGAATGATTTGTCTGTCTTTCAGCGTCACGCAAAAAGGTAAATGCTTGGTGCTCATTCTGGCCAGACCGGCTAAAAGGGCTTTTGAGCCCGAAGGATCGGTTAAGTCTGAAAACACCACTATCAAAGAGCGCCCTCCCGCCTGGGCGGCAAAATGAGCCAGCATGCCCGGATAATCAGGCTCAACCATTATCGGCTCAGCCTTAAAAGTGGCTTCAAGAATGCGTGTGAGATGGGTTTTGCCCCGACGCGGCGGGACGTATACCAGCGGCTTGTCGGCAAAAACACCCAGACCAACCTGATCGTTGCCGGACAAGCCAGTCAGCACCAGACAGAGAGCGGCATTTAAAGCGTGGTCAAAACGTTTGAGACCTTCCAGATCCGAAATCATCATACGACCGGCATCGAGCAGTATCAAGAGTTTTTGCTCTTGTTCTGCCTCGTATGCTCTCACCACAGGACGATCTCGTCTGGCCGTCGCCTTCCAATCAATAGATTTTGTATCGTCACCCACCGTGTATTCGCGCAATGTGGCAAAGTCTGTTCCCTGACCGCGTTTACGTCGATTGATTTCACCGAATTCGGTGGAATGGGCCAAGCGCACCGATAACTCATAAAGCGCTTTCAAATCACTGTAAACTTTGACCGGTGCTTTAGCCTCCACAACGCGCTGGCGAAAGAATAAACCAAGAAAGCTCAAATATCTGATTGTGATGCTTCCGAATTCATAATTGCCCCGGCGTCTGGGTTTGAGTGTGTATTCAAGACTGGTTTGGCAATTCGGCCCCAGATCAAGTTTGAAATAATCGTGGCTTTTGGCAAGACCTGGCGGAGAATCGTCTCTGAGTAGCAGATGCAAATTCATGGCACCGCTATTGGTCAGATTAAGCACCACTTCATTGTCGCGTCCGATGGAAAAACGCTCGGCAAAAGTGCGCGTGGCATTCACCAGGATTGGTGACTGGGTCAGATTCCAGTCTACTA
>CAZEQP010000426.1:0-4073 GCA_964514345.1 uncultured Candidatus Obscuribacterales bacterium | reverse complement strand
TGCGCCTCCTCTAGTTGCAGGAGAGCCGGGTGGTTTCTGTTCCGGAGCCGGCTGACCGGCACGTCGTAGACCCTGTGCACCGGGTGCTCCTTGTGCGCCTTGTGCGCCTTGTGCTCCCTGTGCTCCCTGGGTCGGTGCAGCTCCGGCTGGTCGAACTCCACCCGGACTTTGCTGAACCGGATTGGTTCCGGTACCTGTACTTGTTCCAATAACTTTTGCTGCTGTAGGACCGGCCGGTGGATTTGGTTTAGCCACCGGATTTGGTGCAACTCCGGTGGGCGGTCCTTCTTTCCTCACCAACCCGGCAAGTTTGCCTTGACTGGCTGTTGGGGCAGGCGATGGTCCTGGAGCTCCGGGTACTGCACCACCAGCGGTGCTGGGAGCGGATGCAGGTTTTGGTGCGTTTGCAGCCGGTGCGCCTCCGGGTCTTGGCACTGGAGAACCGGCAGCTGGAGTACCGCCCGGTCTTGGAGCCGGAGCGCCGGTGTTGGGACTCCCGGCAGCGGGAACGCCTCCGGGTCTTGGCACTGGAGAACCGGCAGCTGGAGTACCGCCAGGTCTTGGAGCCGGAGTGCCTGCGCCCGGAGTGGGTGCACTACCCGGTTTAGGAAGTCCAGGAGAGCTGGGACGAGGGGCACCTGATTGATTTGTTTGACCTGATTGTCCTTGTTGAGGAGGTCCGCCTTGAGGTCTTGCTGGCGCAGCCGGTTTCGGCGCGGATTGTTCGCTTGACCCAGACTCTGTCACCAGGTCGTCTTCCGGACCTTTTTCAAAATTGCCTTTTGATGATGCTGAGTCGTCAGTTAGTCTTTCTGTCGGCATGAAAGCATGTTCTCCAATTTGCTCTTCAACATAGTTTTTTTTTACTTGTTCGCTTGTCACGAAACTGGCAGTTTTACATGCAGCTTCTAATTCAAGCCAAAACTGTTTCAGCGAGTCCTGTCGTTCTTCAGGATTCTTGCTCAACCCTTTTGCAATAACGTTTTCCAGTGCTTCCGGATAAGTAATATCCTTGCGAATTTCACCCAGGGCCGGTGCCGGTTCGGTCACTGTTTTGTACATCAGTTTCATCAAATCCGGAGCGACAAAGGGTCTGCGTCCGGTCAGCATTTCAAAACAAATGACGGCGACCGAATAAAGGTCGCTGCGGAAATCAAGTTCAAAACCCTGACACTGTTCCGGGCTCATGTATGCAGGCGAACCTGCTACCGTTTTTGCTTTTCCGGGACGAGCTTTTGAAGCGGCTGTTTCAGAAGGAGTTTCGGCAATCCCGAAGTCAAGCACTTTTACATAATCGCCCTGACTTTCATTTTCTTCCAATACGACGTTTTCCGGCTTCATGTCCCGGTGAATGAGTCCCTGGTCGTGGGCGTGGGTTAAAGCGTCCACTATTTGTTTGGATATGTTCAAAACTCGTTTAGTTGTCAGTGCTCCTTTTTGTTTGACCAGAGCTGAAAGTGTGATTCCTTCCAGATAGTCCATGACCAGATAGGGCTGACCGTCGTCTGTAATGCCTGATTCCCAGACTGTGATTATGTGCGGATGTCTGAGTTTTTCAGCAGCTTTCAATTCTCGCAATAGACGCTCAAGTGAATTGCCGTCGGCGCCCAGATAACTGTGTATGACTTTTACGGCGATATCTCCGCCCATCATCAAACGTGTGGCTTTGTAGACAATTCCGCTTGAGCCTTTGCCTATGACCGATTCGACCACGTAGCGATTATTGATGAGGGCGCCTATGAGCGGGTCTTTGCCTACAGGCTCAAGCTTTGCCTTATCGTTGGGGCAGAGCTCCTCCTGATCTTCAAAGTATTGATTGCATCTAAGGCAAAGTTTCATGCGCTTACTGGAAAAACCACCTCAAGGGTCCTGGAAGTTGAAAATCCAGTAACCCATTAATTTCTTACCCATCAATAGTTAAATAACCAAACAATACTTTTATCAGTACATCTATATATTGGAAAAAAGGTCCGACCTTTTAGGCGCTAAATTATGGATGCCCAATTCACTGGGCTTTGTAGATTAAAGCCGACCCGTTGACAATCTTAGCAAATATTAATTTTTGCGTCAGTCGTTTCTAGAAAACCAGTCGGCCGGATGTCGAGTGACAAGACCGGCCAGTTCAAGCATGGTCAGGGTGGCTGATAATTCACCTGCCCCCATACCGGTTTGTTGGGCCAGAAGATCGAAGTGCACCGGCTCGCGCGACAAAAGGTCATAAATGTCTTTTTCTCTGCCGAATAACTCAATAATGGTAGGAACTTCAGATGTCCCCTGGCTGGTTTTGGGCACCCAGTTGAGATCCTTTAAAACGTCTTTCCAGTCTGTAAGTATCTTTGCCTGCAATTCTGCAATCAATTTATGAGTGCCTCTGGACATTTCGTTGTCTATACGACCCGGCAGGGCAAAAGTCAGTCTGTTCTGTTCGAAGGCCATTTTTGCCGTTATCAAAGCCCCCGACTCTGCTCCCGCTTCAATGACTATTAGAGCCTGGCTTAAACCGCTTACTATGCGGTTTCTGGCTGGAAACATCCATTTTTCCGGTTTGGTGCCCGGATAAAACTCAGAGATTACGGCGCCTGAGCCTTGCTGAGCCAGGCGGTTGTACAAAGCCTTGTTTGAACTTGGATAACAGATGTCCACTCCGCATCCCAGAACAGCAATCGTTTTTGCATTTGATTCAATTGCGCTCCAGTGTGCAATTGAGTCTATGCCGACCGCCATGCCACTAACTATAGTTGCGCCTTGCAAAGAAAGCTCTCTGGCTATTTCTTTGGCATATCTCTGTCCATATGCACTGGGTTTTCTGGTGCCGACGATTGCCACGCTATGGGCGAAATCCAGTGGAGTCAAATTGCCCTTCATATATAAGACCAAAGGCGCGTCGTGAATATCGCGCAAAAGATACGGATAGAGAGGATGGCAATAAGGCAGCGCCGTCACTTCTTTCTGTTTGAGTTCAGCCATAAAGATTTGAGGGTCTATGAGTTTGCGCTGCTTGTCAAAAGCTTTTATGGCGTTTTCAGAAAGACCTCTTATTTGATGCAATTGCGAGCTTGGTAATTCCCAAACTGTTTTGAGATTGCCGTGAATCTCATAAAGTGTTTTCAGGCGCTGTATGCCAAGACCGGTGCCTGACATTTTGTCGAAGGCAACCCAGTAGGCTGTCTCTTCTTCATCATAAACATCCGCTTCAGAATCGGGAGTATAAAGTGTCATTGAAAACCGCCTCGACCGTTCTAAAATAATAGCTGCTTGCCGCCCGTTTTAATGCATTTCAACAATCGATTTAGGCAAGCACTTGTTTGTTTGGGATGTTAGCATTAAAACTATGGGGTCAGGAGTCGAAGGTGAACCACTTTGCAAAGATACCATAGATATTTCGGAATCGCTGCCGGTCTATTTGTTCTTGCCTTGCCGGCAATTGCGGCCGAACCTGCTTTGATGAGCAAGCTGAGCAAAGCGGAAAAAGACTTTTTCTTTCAAACATATGACACACAGCCTCTCAAAGATCGTGTCGAGAGGCTGGAAAAGCGAGTTCTTGGATCTGCCGGAACTGGTGATGTAGACCAGCGCTTGATGCAGGTTTTGCAAGCAGTTTCAGGCAGTTCGCAAGAACCGGATTATCAACTGGATAACAGCAGTTCCTCAGGATCCGCTGCAAATAATTCCGGTTCTGCAAATGCCGACTCAAGCACTGAATCCAATACCATGCTGCCGTCGGTGCGTCAGGACGATAATAATGATCAAGATTCGGCATTGTCGGCAAGACAGGTCGAAATCAATAGTCTCATGGCCGAAGGCGTAAATCTCTGGCGCAATAAAAACTTGCAGGAAGCAATATCAAAATTTGAGCAAGTAATAAGGCTGGATGCCAATAACGCTGAAGCCTATTTCAGCATGGGCGTGGTGAGCGAATCCAAAGGCGAGTTCAAAAAAGCGCTTGCATATTACAGTCGAGCGCAGGAACTTGATCCCAAAACACGTGAGTATAAACAAGCATCGGTTTTGATTAATAAGAAGTTGGCCTCAGGTGATGTGGCCGAATTGGATGCCGAATCGCAAGAGTTGCT
>CAZEQP010000425.1:0-4077 GCA_964514345.1 uncultured Candidatus Obscuribacterales bacterium | reverse complement strand
GATTCTGGCGTCAAAATACAAGCATCTTTGCCCCACATCGCTGCACGCGGACCTGAAAGCTCTGGCTTTGGCACCCACTTATTGAAGATAGTTGATCCCTCCAGGGACCAGCAGAGGATCCAGATCAACATCAGCCTGCAAAATTTCCATCACATAAAAACGCTCTTTGGTGCCAAGAGCAAAAGCGCGAAGCAAAGTATCTTTGCCTGAGATTGATGCAATCACTTCTTCATCTGAAACAAAATAATAAAGACTCATCGGACGCCAGTTGCCGTTGGACCTTTTTATCAGGCTTGCCTGCCGAGTGGAAAACAAATTCAGGAAGAAATTTAGAGGCGGCTCCATGAACTCACCGGTGATACCAGGAACAGGAGTTATATTTTCGTTATCCAATTTATATCCACCGCTTATGCTTTAAATAACCGCTTAGTAATTGTGCACCAAATCTGGTGAAAGACCCATACAATAATAGTGTCTATTTAGCAAGGATTCAATAGCTCAGAGCCATTTTGCAGTTCTACTCAGAAAGGCTGTTCAACATTTTCGGAATGCGGGTGCAACAAAGTGCGTGAGCTTTGACAATATCTTCTCGATAGAACAATTCCAGTTCTTTTTTGCGTTCATCGAATTGAGCGAGAAGTTCGCTCGAAAATAACGGTCGCGACTCCTCCGGCAGATTTATGTCTTCATACTCATCGACAGCCATATGAATCATGAGCATTATGTCCTGGTGATCATAATTTTTGGCGAAACTATGAATGACCTGTGCCGTTTCCATTGAATCTTTACTTTCAGTGTTTTGCAAAAATTGAAGATATTCGAATAATTCGTTTCTGCACTGTTCGGTATCAAAAGCCGCAATCACATGAGCTAGCCGGAATATATCCTGCTCCAATTTCTTACTAGGAATTTCATTGTGTTCTTTCAATAACTGAATAAATCGGCTGAACGGCCACTCTTCGTCGCTTTCAACAAACAACTTGGCGATATCGACTATTTCAGCTTGTCCATTGATTAGCCGAAAAGACAGTTGCTTCATTTCTTTCAGAGACGGCAATTTTAGCTCCCTGAAGTGAAAACAGCCTTGAGTATCGGCATAATTCCTGGAGTAACAATAGTCCCTAAAGACACCGGAATCAAGCTGACGAATACGAACAATATAATGTTCATATTCGAAGCAAAGGATGTTCTCGATGGTATCAACAATAAAACCAAACTGCAAAAAATATTCCAAGCAAGCGAGACTAAAATCGCAATCTTTTTTCCACGTGTAGGCCGAAAGAGACTCATAAAACTAAAGACTCCTGTGACACTCGTTCAGACTATCCGTCAATTTGTGCCTCAAGCTGGACACAGCTTTTTCTTTGTCTTTTTCAAATAAGTCAAAATACTTATTCACTTCTATTTCCGGCGCCGCACCAATTTTAACAATATCCGGAAAAGGCAGCGACTGCCCTTTGCACAATTCAAATTCAAGCACGTTTAAAAGCTCTGCCGCTTCCTCTTGTGTCAGTTTATGTTCAAATGTATGATTGCCGACACCAATAAGTTCAGTGGACAGTTTTAACTGGTGAAAGTGATGTCTTGTTTCTTTTGTTACATGATCTCCGCCTGCTCCCCAACGCAGCTCAGCTAATTTGTTGCGAAGCAAATGCAGTTTGCTCAGCTGATCCAGATCGTCACTCAGCTCAATCCCTAGAAACAGAGCGGCGTCGTTAATCGCTTTTTCTCTGAAAAGAAAGAGTGCACTGTCAAGGTCGGTGCTGTCGGGGTCTACAGAAATCAACTTATAAAAGCAGTGCTTGATTCGCTTATCGCTTGAAACATCTTTTTTGTTTTCAATCTTCAAATCATGTTCGAGTTTGTTGAGCAATGCAGATATAAATCTAGTTTGATCTTTAGAATATGAATATTTCAAACTCAAAGGCAGTATATATATTTTATGCTGCGGATTCCGCTTTTGCGCTTCACGCAATGCATTCAGCGCTATGCGCTCAGCGCCGTTCCCCAGAGACATCAAATAATCATTTTGATGACTGACCTCACCTTCCGGGAAAATGACAAGTTTCTTTTTCAGGCTCAAAAGCAATTTGTGCACTGCACGAACTGCTTGCATATCCGGTTCTCCGCGCTCAATAGAAAAGCATCCCACTTTTTGCAAAAACTTTTGTCTTTGACTGTCGTTGGAGCCGAACAGTTCGCGAGCGGTAAGAAAATAAAAATTCTCGCCTACCAGCCTTGCTATTCCGAATAAAACATCGGGATCCTGAAGAGATGAGTGATTAGGACATATGATGACCGTTTCGGGGCGAAGCCGCTTGAATGTTTCTTTTACTTCGGGCTGTAGTCTTATTTCAAGCTTGCGATACCTTGCAATCGCATATAGAGGATATACAAGCTTTAGAAAAGCGACCAATCCGTTTGACATTCTGGGTTCAATAAAATGAAGCATAATTTGCCGATCAGTATGACAGGCGCAAGAAGCAATTTCCAGTAAGGGCTGTTGATATAGAACTTCAATCTTCAACTTGCTGACACCGTATATAGTGGCACCGTATCCACTAATACCAAGGACAAACTTTTCGTAACCGGCTCGTGATCGCTACTACTAAAGACATACAACCATCGGTGTAAAACCTTTTGCGTACAGACCAAATGGCATACACATCCTATATTGGGTTTGTAGGCACTTTTCAATGGAGGCTAACGAAGGCTCTGTGAACAACCAATCTCCGAATCGACGAAGAGCCACTAAAACTGGCTCTTTATCACGCTTAAGGGGTATCACGGCCATCGAGTTGGCAGCGGTAGTTTCAATACTTATTGTTATTTGCGCGCTGACTTTTAATATCTGTATCCTCATCTTTGCAGCTGACATGTGCGATCGCGCTTGCCGCGATTGTGCTCGTGCAGCTGGAATGATGTCGACACCAGTCGATGCCAGAAATGCCATGAACGCATCCTTATTACATCACCAGACTAATGCGCCTGGATGGGTAATAACAGGATTCAATGCGGAGTTGCTTGTTTTTGAAGACTTTATCCGACACAATCCGGCACTGCCGATGCCGTCAGGAGTTCAGACAACAACCACAACAGGAAGTACCGGATCCGGAACAGGTGGTGTTCCGTTACCAAATACCGGCTCACCCGGTCCATTTGTAATGGTCCGCACCAACCTGCAAGCTCGCATTCCGGCGCCGATCTTTTTCTTTGGAGCGCACTTCCAGGGGAACAGCGGCAACTTGATGAATTTCCAGAGTATGTACACTTTCCCGATTACTAATACTCTGGGTCCGGTCGTGGTGGCAAATACCACCGGCGACCCCATCATCGGAAATGTGAACACAGTAACAGGTCCTCTTGGTCCTGCCGGTCCTCTTGGTCCTGGCGGTCCTTCCGGTCCTGGCGGTCCTGCCGGTCCCGGCGGTCCTGCTGGTCCTGGTGGTCCTGCCGGTCCTGGTGGTCCTGCCGGTCCTGCCGGTCCCGGTGGTCCAAGCGGTCCTGGCGGTCCCAAGGGTCCCGGAGGTCCGAGCGGTCCGGGCGGTCCCAGTGGTCCTAAAGGTCCTGGTGGTCCGGGCGGCCCAAGCGGGCCGGGCGGTCCCAAAGGTCCCAGTGGTCCAGGTGGTCCAAGCGGCCCGGGTGGTCCCAGTGGTCCTAAAGGTCCTGGCGGCCCCGGTGGTCCAAAAGGTCCTGGCGGTCCTGCCGGTCCCAGTGGTCCGGGTGGTCCAAGCGGTCCTGGTGGTCCTGCCGGTCCCGGTGGTCCCAGCGGTCCCTTAGGTCCAAGTGGTCCCTTAGGTCCCGGTGGTCCTAGCGGTCCTGGTGGTCCCGGTGGTCCTGCCGGTCCTGGTGGTCCTGCCGGTCCCGGTGGTCCTGCTTCGCCTGAGGGCTGATTCCACAGACCTGCTCAAGACTGCGGATAAAGATCAAGAAAAAACTTGATGCAACAAGATTGACTCCCCGGCTTGCTTCCGAAAGGAAACCGGGGAGTTCTTTTTGGCAAAGAATTGACTGCATCTCGGACTGATTCATAATAGACCTCTCTTCTGCAAAAGGAGTTGCACGTGCGCTGGTCGG
>CAZEQP010000424.1:0-4079 GCA_964514345.1 uncultured Candidatus Obscuribacterales bacterium | reverse complement strand
AGGCACTTGCCGGTCACTGCAAAAGCATTGCCGTAAAAATCAACGCCGACGGTTCGGTCACAGTTCAAGACGACGGACGCGGCATTCCCACGGACATTGTGGCAAAAACAGGCAAGAGCGGTGTTGAAACTGTATTTACAGTTTTGCACGCTGGTGGCAAATTCGGTGGCGGCGGCTATAAAGTTTCAGGCGGTCTGCACGGTGTCGGAGCCTCCGTGGTCAACGCTCTTTCCGAAAAATTGGAAGTGGAAGTTTATCGCGACAATAAAGTGCACAAACAAAAATATGAGTTTGGAGTTGCTGTCGGCGGGCTTGAAGTCACAGGTTCCACCGATCTGCGCGGAACCAAAGTCACTTTCTGGCCGGACAACCAGATTTTTCATGATTTCGACGAAGACGGAGAACGAGTCACAATCCATTTTGACTGGGACACAGTCATCGATCGTCTCAGAGAAATGTCCTTCCTCAACAAAGGATTGAAAATGGAGGTTGAGGACCATAGAGAGAAAGAGAAGAAGTCCGAAATCTATCATTATGAAGGCGGCATCGCAAGTTATGTCGAGTATCTGAACGAAACCAGAAACAACCTGCATAAACCGCCCATCTATTTCGAGCAGGAGCGCGATAATGTCGTTGTAGAGTGCGCTTTGCAATGGACCGACCTCTATCAAGAAACACTCAACTCTTATGTCAATAACATCCACACATCCGACGGCGGAACCCACTTGCAAGGATTCCGCATGGCACTCACACGTGTGATCAACACTTACGCCCGTAAATCCGGGCTGATGAAAGATGCCGACCAGAACTTTCAGGGTGAAGACGTGCGCGAAGGATTGACCGCTGTCGTCAGTGTGAAAGTGTCAGAACCTCAGTTTGAAGGTCAGACTAAAGCCCGTCTGGGCAACCGTGAAGTGCAGGGTGTGGTTCAAACCGTCACATCAGAGCAGCTGTCCGACTGGCTTGAACTCAATCCAAAGCCGGCCAAAGAAATCATCACCAAAGCTCTCAATGCCAGAGCGGCACGTGAAGCCGCCCAGAAAGCCAAGCAACAAGTGAGACGCCAGTCTACATTGGAAAACAGCTCGTTGCCCGGTAAATTAGCCGATTGCACCGACAGGGATCCATCCAGATGCGAAGTCTATCTGGTGGAAGGTGACTCCGCCGGCGGTACTGCCAAAAAAGGCCGCAATAAAAATTTCCAGGCTATTCTTCCTCTGCGCGGAAAAATCCTCAATGTGGAGAGAGTGCAACCGAGCCGCATTTATGAGAATGCCGAAGTGCAGGCCATGATTCAGGCTCTGGGTCTTGTGGTGCGCGAAGAAACAGATGAAGACGGCGCCAAAACAGGCGGGATCTTAAGACCGAACGCGGAAAATCTGGATCTGGATAAATTGCGATATCACAAAGTAATCATCATGACAGATGCCGACGTGGACGGAAGTCACATACGCACATTGCTTTTGACATTCTTTTTCCGTTACGCCAGACCGATGGTGGAAAAGGGTTATGTTTATATCGCTCAGCCGCCACTTTACAAAGTGGAAAAAGGCAAGAAGCACGAATATTGCTATAATGAGCACAAGCTTCAAGCGGTCCTGGCTGAAATGGGAGAAAAAGCCATTGTCCAGCGCTTTAAAGGACTGGGCGAAATGGAAGAACAGCAGTTGTGGGATACCACAATGAATCCTGAAACTCGCACCTTAAAGCAAGTGACTGTGGAAGATGCTTCGCAAGCTGAACACACTTTCGATCTTTTGATGGGTGAAGCGGTGGGGCCGCGACGCGAGTTCATCGAAAAACATGCTCATTACGCCAATCTGGACCTGTAAACTTAGTTGAGTTCGCAGTCTCAAACAATAAACGTTCCCAATACTATCACGGTCGCGCGCGTGGTATTGGCTCTGGTGGCACTGGGAATATTGTGGATAGAAGGCGACACTATTAAGTGGGTCTCTTTTGCTCTGACAATAATTGTGATCTGGGCTGATGGTCTGGATGGATATTTCGCCCGCAAATTGAATCAAGCCTCCAAATTTGGTGGCATACTGGATATTGCCGGTGATCGGGCGGTGGAAATGGCTTACTGGATCAGCTTTTCCTGCCTGCACTGGGTTCCTGTATGGGTGCCTCTTCTTTATCTTGTGCGCGGCACATTTGTAGATGCCATCAGATCTCACGCCTCAGAAGGCGGTTACACAGCATTCGGTAAAAACACCATGATGCAATCTGCTCTGGGAAAATTTCTTGTTTCTTCCAATTTCAGCCGCTTTTCTTATGCTGTAGTGAAAGCGGTGGCATTCTGTCTTGTCATTGCCGGGCAAACACAAATAGGACAGCAATATGCAGTTTCAGGCATCGCCATGTTCTGCGTTTATGCTTCTTGTGTTTTTTGTGTTATACGCGGATTGCTTTGAAGCAAAAGCCGTATTCCGTCACTTCCAGTAAGTTGTTCCGTTTGGATTAACCAGGGGAGTGCCGTCCGGATTTTGAGAGGGACCGCCGTTATTACCCCATCCTGAGACAGAGGTGTCTTTAGGTGTGTTGTTTTCACCCCAGTTCGGCGCTTTTGCTTTGGAATTTAAATCCATCGAAGGATCTCTTTCCGCTTGTGTGCCCCATTTGTTCGGTCTGTTCATTTCGTTGTAGGGATTCTGTCCCCACAAAGGACTTGAGTCTCCTTGTGTTTGTCTGTATAAGTGACCGTCGAGAGGCGATTCCTGACGTTTGATTTGTTTTCCGCCCACATAACTGACACCGGGAATTTCTGGTTTATCACCTTTGTCCCGCCAGTAGTGACCTGTCTGGGCAGGTTTTGTGCCTGTGGTTGGCTTGCCTGATTTGGCTGGTTTTACGTCCTGTCCCACTCTCAAATAATCGTGACGCCAGGAAGGAATATCAGGTTCGTTTTTCCACCAGGACGGTTTTTTTACTGCTTTTCTGTCATCGATAATAGTGATAGCGCCGTTTGGATTGGCGTTTTTAGCAACATACAACTCGCCTTTCAAATCGCAAATTTCACGTCTATATTGTTCCTGCATCATAAGCTGTTTGCGGCGCAGCATACGGAAATCTTGAACGAGATAACATTCTTTGCCCACCAGCATTTTGGCAAAAGATTCCAGTTTGTCGAACCACTGTAATTTGCGATCTATGTCGTCAACCACTGCTTGCTTCGATTTGATCATGGCAGTTTTGATGTCCATTCCTTTCAACGCTTCTGGTTTGGGCTGGTCGTAATAAGTCATCAAAAAAGTCATGTGTTGAATTAAGTCGTTCACCCACAATTTGGTCTGCTTATCCAGAGCACCTTTCGGTCTTCCGCGCAGATCGTTTTCGCAAAGACTCATGGCGTATTCCCAGTGAGTTTTGGCGGTGGGACGCTCGCCTTTGTTCCAGGCGGCAAGTCCGAGTCTGTCGTAATAAACCCATTTGGGCATATAACGCCTTTGCTGGGCTGCCCTGCTATAAGATGCGCTGGCGGGAGGATTTGCCGCTAAAACATAAGTACTGGTAGCGTTCTGAGCTGCAAGAAGTAAGATTGCCAGAGCTATTGGTCTGTTCATTTTTATGCTCCTGCCGGAAGCGGACTGTGGTTTATACCGGATACTGTGTACGGCTTACATAAAATCATACTAGCACCCTGTAAACTCATTTTATACCTAATATTAGAGGATCGCCAATCCAAACTGTCTCAAGCCCAACTCCCACAGTCTTTTCGAGCAATTGAGCAAAAATCGGGTCCGCCCGACCGGCTTCAAGACGCACCAGGTCTTTTTTTGTAGTCAAACCGATAACGGTTGGACTTTTGTTGATTGACTCAAGAATTTTTTTAATGTCGGATTTTTGATACCAGTGATGATCTGGAAATTCCAGACAATTTAACAAAGTGATTTGCATCTCCTTTTCTTTCAGTCCGGCAAAAAATTGATCCGGGCGGGCTATACCGGCAAAGGCAACTGCTTCTTTGTTTCTGGTTTGATCTGTGTTTTCCAGCTCAAAACGGCACAAAAAAATTTGACAGGCGCTGCAATATTTGCCGACAAGCTGCTTGATTGATTCAAGCTTTTCCGGACTGG
>CAZEQP010000423.1:0-4079 GCA_964514345.1 uncultured Candidatus Obscuribacterales bacterium | reverse complement strand
GTTGCAGTATCAGCCGGTCGCATAGCAGCCGAATGCATAGCTCCCTGTCCACCCGGATTTCCCCTCTGCATTCCGGGTGCACGCATCAAAGAAAGTTTTTTAACCGACCTGGAAAAACACGCGACTGATGGAGTGAAAGTCGTTGTGGAAAACTGAAACGAGTACATTTTATTTGTGTCAAGCACGGAGATACTAAATGACAAAAATGCCACCCGCCGATGACATGTCCAGCTTCCTGGCTATTTTTCCTGCTGCGATTAGAGAAAAACTGGAAGCAGATTCAAACGCATTATATGAAGTGGTCTTAGATTTGGGTCGCTTGCCTGAAGCCAGATATCAAGACAAACCTCCGGTGACTCTTTCTGATTCTCCCACCACAGTTGCGGATCTCGAAGCAGCTGTCGCTCTTTTGGGTGAATTTTCCGGAGACAACAGAGCCGGAATTGACCGGGCTTTGCATCGCATTTCATGCATGCGAAACAGATCAGGAAAAATAATCGGGCTCACTTGCCGCGTGGGTAGAGCCATTTCAGGAACAATCAAAATCATTCGCGATCTGGTCGAATCAAGCAAATCAATTTTGTTTCTCGGACCTCCCGGGGTGGGCAAAACCACCAAATTGAGAGAAATGGCTCGTGTCCTTTCTGATGAAATGGGTAAGCGAGTGATTGTGATCGACACTTCAAACGAAATAGCCGGAGACGGCGATGTGCCTCACCCCGCCATCGGAAGATCGCGACGTATGCAGGTTCCCCACCCGGATCGTCAGCACGCCGTGATGATAGAAGCGGTGGAAAATCACACTCCGGAAGTGATCATCATTGACGAAATCGGCACCGAACAGGAAGCGCAGGCAGCAAGAACAATTGCCGAGCGAGGCGTCATGCTCATCGGAACTGCCCACGGCAACGCCCTGGAAAACTTGCTGAAGAACCCGGTTCTGGTTGACTTAATAGGTGGAATCGAAACGGTAACCCTGGGGGATGATGAAGCCAGAAGACGCGGATCTCAAAAAACCGTTTTGGAACGGGCATCACAACCTACTTTTGAGATATGCATAGAAATTCTGGACAAACAAACACTGGCTGTGCATAGAAATGTGGGAGAGGCTGTAGATCAACTGCTTAGAGGCTGGAAAATCCATCCCGAGATCAGACGTCGCGACGACACAACCGGTGAAGTTTCAGTGGTGCACAAACCGGAACCGGTGAAACTGGCGACAGAAGCCTCCTTCTCAACAGCTCTGGCCGGCGATCCGCTTGCCCTTGGTCCAGTTTCACAATCGATGAATATCGAGGCTGGCGGCGACAACTATTTGAAAGTTTATCCATATGCGGTGAGCAAAGGTTTGCTTGAGCGTGTGGTGAAGACTTTGCAAATTCCTGTTGAAGTGGTCAAATCAATCGACGAAGCCGATGCCATTCTTGCTTTGAAGAGTTATGCCAGAGCCGGTGCCAAAATTTATTCACTGGCTGAAGCAAGAAAAATTCCTGTTTATGTGGCTAAAAGCAACAATTTGCCTCAGATTCAAAAAGTGTTGCAGGAAGCCTTACACCTTACTCCTGAAATCGGTTCAGTCGATATTGAAAATGATATTGACGAGACTGAACTAGCTCTGGAAGAGGCCCGGCAGGCAATTACTCGAGTCATGGATCGGCTTGAGCCCATGGAACTATCGCCGCGCAGAGCTTATATAAGACGACTGCAGCATCAACTGGTGGAACGCTTCAATTTGAGCAGCCGCAGTATCGGTGACGAGCCGATGCGACGATTGCGCATACTGCCGCCGACCAATTCACAATCCAGCCTGGGTTATATTTAAATTCCGGACTGCATCTCTTTGGCGATGCTTTCTATGTGAACTTGGATTGCTTCCATCTGCTTGAAATTGTTTTCCAGGGCACGCATGATGTCTTCCACTGTGCCGTGCTCAATCAGACGCCTGGTTTGCTCTTCCATGAGGGCGATATTTTCAGCCAGAGCTTCTTCGATTCCTTTGGTGGGATCTTGTCTCAGTCCTTTTAGTGTCCAGTCTAGCTCTAGCATCGGGATTTCAGTATTTGCGCCTTCAGTAACTTCCGCGTTTTCCGCGTCAACCTTGCCGTTGTCCTTGTGATCAGAACCATTTGACGAGCTTTCTTTTTCCTCACTATTGCTCATAGCAACAATCCTTTCGATTTCGAGATTTCGCGCTCGTCCTTATCTTTAAATACCACGAAAAGACCTGCTTGTGTCGTCGTATTTACCTCATTTCCTGGTCATAACACGTAGAAACGATAAAATCTCATTTCTTTCTTTTCTTGGGAGGGGGGCCTGTGCGCCCAATTTCACTTTGCGGTTGTTCTTCATCCTTGTTCGATTCTTCATCTTGAACTTCTTCTTCCAGAGCAGAAATCTCAGCCATGTCCGGCTTTGCAATCTCAGCCGTAATTTTTGTTGCCGCTTTTTCTTCAATAATTTTTACCAGACCTTCATCCAGAATATCGATGAGTGGATCCCCCTGTTTTAAAGGCTCGATCTTGGTCTCGACAATATTTCCCAGAACCGGTGTGCCGGAAAAAGTTTGTTCAGCTAATCGCTCCAATTCGTCTTCGATACTTTTTGCTGCCTGGACAGCTTCTTCAATTGTGCTTGGTGCAGTTCGAAAATCTATTTTTGGCTGGACAGTCTCGGTGGATTCAACCGGTGAAGGCTCTTTCTTTTCTTCCGGTTCGGTGCTTGCAACTATATCCTGAACCTTTTCTGCGCTTTTTTCCTCAACTACAGAATCAGCTATCTTCTTTTCTTCGCCTACCTGACTGAGCGAAACCCCCAGTTCACTGAATACAGTATCAGCCGACAAGTAAATGGGTTGAGACGGTGTTGCATAATCGTTTTTCATAACAGTTTCGAATTGAAAGGAGACAAGCAGGTCCTGCATGTCTTGGCTGGGAGCGGTTCCGGTAATATAACCGCTGATTTCCTCGTGCTCAAGCAATTCTTTCAACTCTTTGTGCATACGGGTTATGGTCTCTCTCAACTGGGTCAGATCCAGCGAGTTTTCGGTATCATATGTGGTATCTAGCCGGCGGGAAGAGGTTTTCAAACCCAAAAAGGTGAGCAGGCGTGTATGCAAAAAATGACCGATTGAAGTTGTACCCGCCATTTTAGCCAGGCGTTGAACTTCTCTGTATTGGTCGGCATTGAGCGTTATAACGATTTGATGCTGGCGCATTTTTCCTCCAAACACAATGTGCCCCGAAAACAATATATTTTTTACTATAAATTTTAGTATCTCAAAAAAAAAGAAAAAAGAGATTGAGCGGATTGCACCGCTCATCTCCTTTCTTCTGTGACTTGCTAGCCGAGTTGAGTTGTGAGCGCTTCTAAATACGCCCAACCACTTTCCCGTGCTTAGCGCCGCCTCAGTCTGCGCGCATTACGATGGCTGATGTGCTTGCCGTCTTTCGGCTCAGGCAGCTTGAGCGCCGGCCGATTGCTCATGCCGAGCACATAATCGGCCACCGTCCGCTCGGAGCTTTCGATGAGCTCCCGTCCCAACTGGTAGAAGCTGCTATGAACAGGCCTCTGGTTGCCGTAGGCGTCATAACTCAGGTCGCTCCACGTCCACCGGTCCTTGACCCTAATCCTCATCTCATCGCACCTGACAGGAAAGTCAGACCGAGTCGGTTTGGCAAGAGAGAGCCACGCTCCTGAGAGCTTGGACAGAACGGCGGGGGAGATGAAGGTACCCTGCATGTTGTTCACTTTTAATCTCCGTTTGGTGAGGGAAAACTCCAGTCAAATTCCAGGGCAACCGGGTCCACAGCCAAACCGAACTAGCACACACCTTTGCAGGATAGCTTGCTGTTTCGGTTTGGCGTAGAAATAGTCCGGGTTTTAGTAGTGACTCTTTGCGATCTGGAAGATAACTGGATTAATCGAATCTAATAAAACCCTTATCCAGAAGACAATACTACGTAAGTTTCTGGCTTAAAGGTAAAAAAGTGCCAAAAAGCTATGAAATAGGAGAAAAAGAAGATAAATATTGAGTACCAAGATCAAATAATCTTCCAGTTGCTCTTTGTCTTCTAATAATG
>CAZEQP010000422.1:0-4090 GCA_964514345.1 uncultured Candidatus Obscuribacterales bacterium | reverse complement strand
CAATTCAAGATGAATTTCCACTCTGGTCAAATTTTGCATAATCTCAGGCCAGACAAGCATAGAAAATTTGTATTTCAAAATCAAGGGCAAAATATATATAGTTTCATCCGGGTGTTCTTTCCTCAGGTCTTTAGTTGTGGACAGCGCGATGCGCTCCACCCCATCTTCCAGATTCATAAGATAATCATTCTGGTGACTGACTTCACCTTCAGGGAAAATAACCAGTTTTGAATCTTCTTCCATCAAAACATCATGAATGGCTTTTATTGCCTGAATGTCTGCCGCGCCTCGCTCGATGGAAAAACATCCGAGCTTTTGCATCCAGCGATATCTGCTGCTTTTGCGTGAACCGAAAATTTCTCGTGCGGCAAGAAAATTGAAATGTTGTTTTACTATTCGCGAAATTCCGAAAAGTGCATCCGGATCTATATAATGCGAATGATTGGGACAGATGATCACTCTTTTACGCGACAATCTGCGAAAAGTCTCTTCCACTTCATCTGAAAGTTCCATCTTAAGATTGCCGTATTTTGACATCACATACAAAGGCCAGAAAATTTTGACGAATGTGACCAGAGGATAAGATGTTCGTGGTTTTACAAAATCAAGCATCCTTATATTTTACTCTTTTTCGGGTGGAGGAGAATCAGGAAGTAATCCAATCCATTCGTCCTGCAAATGTGAGTCATGGAAAAATAGCCATGATTCTGGCGGTAGTCCGACATTTATAGCAGTTTCTTTTAAGATTTTAACTGCCGCATTGACATCAATAAGTGCCAGATCAAAAAAGATATTCGACAAACCTGTGCCGCTAGCAAATATACATCCTAATCCAGCCTCACGAAGCAGTTTGTCAGCAAAATCATCAAAGCGATCTTTTCGATCATCCTTGGATGAGTATTCAAGCGCAGATCTGATCCAGCAAAATTTCTCGCCACGTTTTGAAAATCGTTCAGACCTGAAATATCCTGATACGATCAAGGCCTTGACCAGTTCCGGAGTCATCGTAAGCCAGGTTATCCTATCAGGAAGTTCGATTCCCTTTGCATGCAGTTCAATCTGTTTGGTGATAGGCACACCAAGTACAGCCCATCCTGATTTTTCAGGATCCATTTCTTCGAATAAATATTTTTCTGGCAAAGATGCAATTATTTCGGATCTAAAATTCAAGAATTTTTCAGGCAAACTTGCAAGTGAGATATTCGCGTATTCCGAATTCGAGGGAATAATGTTCGAAATCATCCTGGCAAATCCATCTTTTACTTTATGCGAAGTAACGTTACCGCCCCATTTTTCGGCAAGCTCTTCACCCAAAACAATTTGCATTAAAATTACACTTTTGGATATATCTTCATCGTCATTGTCTTTTAGAAAGGAGGAAGAAACTACTTCAATGTCAATTTCGTTTGATACTGACTTTTTCAAATTTACTGATACATTTCTGGGAGCTTCTGTTCTCAAGCGAGCTTTAAAACTGTCGTTTACAAGCTCTTCCATTTCAGGCAATCGGTATGCGGAGAAAATCCAATTATCCATAGCTGGAGCAAGCTCGACGATTGAATCTGCCAGGCTGCGCAATTCCAGGTTCTCTTCGGGTGTAATGACAAAAACAAATTTTCCTTCGGGAGATTTGCCCAGTTCCCACATTAATCCGGGATGAATTACACGAAAATTGTTTTGCACCCACTCGACCAATTTTTCTGATTCTGATGCAGATTCGCTTTGTTCAAAAAATGATTTTGCTATGGCATCGCCGTTTTTTTCAAACTCATTCCACCAGGCTTGAATCAGCGATAATGTCGCTTTCTTTGTATGATTGTCCGGATCATCTTCACTAAGAATGTATTTCCAGCGCATTGCGGCGTCTCTCCAGCTGAAATTCCAAATGCGCCTTCACGCTCGACCATTCACTTTGAATTATGCTGTAAACACATTGATCTCTATATGTTCCGTTGGGCATTATAGTGTGATTGCGCAGTATGCCATCGAGCTTGGCACCGAGACGTTCGATGCCTTTGCGACTTTGATGGTTAAAGAAGGACGTGCGAAATTCGACAGCAATACAGTCAAGTTTTTCAAAAGCCTGAGTCAAAAGCATCAATTTGCATTCGGTATTAAGTGCGGTGCGTTGCACTGAAGTTCTGTACCAGGTCGAGCCTATTTCCAGGCGGCGATTGGGCAAGTCGATGTTCATGTAAGTGGTCATGCCGCACGGCTTTCCGCTGGCTGCGCTTATGACTGTAAAGGGCACCATCGAACCGCTTTTTTGTAAACCAAGCCTCCTTTCGATATCAGCGTGCATTTTGTCCGGCTCGGGAATAAATGTGTACCAGAGCTTCCACAATTCACCGTCTTTGACCGACTCGATGAGATCCGCTTGGTGTTCAAAGGAAAGAGGAACCAGGCTTGCGTGTCTGCCCGACAATGTAATTGGCTCCACCCATGCCACAAGTTTATTCTCCATAAAACTGCGCACAGTATAACACGCAGTCGCGATGTCAAGAAAATCACTTTGATAAGATCATGGCATGCCCTCTATCACACTGGACAAAGAAATCGACTGGGTCAAGTTGCAAATGCCTCGCGTACAAAAGGCAGTTGCCGCTTTGCCTGACGTCAGCGGGGTAAAAATAGCCAGCTGCACCCATATAGAAATTAAAATGGTTCCGGCATTTGAAGCCCTTGTCGAACGGGGAGCCGAGCTCTACTTGACGACTTGCAATCCGCACACTGTTAAAGATGAAGTTGTGGAGCGTTTGTCAAAAAAAATGGAAGTAGAAGCCTGGAACGGTATGAATGATGACGCCTGGCAAAAATCGAAATTAAACGCGCTTTCCTGGTCTCCTTCTCATCTTTGCGAAATGGGCGCAGACTTCTCGCAAATTTTGGCCAACTCAAAAAACAGTCTGAAAATTAGAGGATCTATAGAAGCAACTTCAAGTGGTATCAGCTTGCTGGAGAAGATGGATCTCAAATATCCGGTATTCAACTGGAACAATGTTTCAATCAAAGAACACCTGCACAACAGGCGGATGGTGGGCATCACAACCTGGCATACATTTTATGAAAGGACCCGGCTCACATTGCATGAAAAACGCGTTGCCGTCATCGGATATGGTGCAGTGGGAAAAAGCGTGGCGGATGCGGCCAAAGCCTACGGCGGAAATGTGTGCATAGTGGAGCGGGATCAGGCTCGTGCTCTGGAAGCTGTTTATGCATCCTGGAATGTAGTACCTATGGAAGAGGCTATGAAATCATGTGACGTGATTGTCACCGCCACCGGTGCAAGGAAGGTTTTGTCGGAAAATCAGTTCAAAGAAATGAAAGACGGTGTTTTTCTTTTGAACGTAGGTCACATCAACGACGAAATAGACATCGAATATCTTTCCAAATGCAAGCATCTCTCTGTGCTTCCTCACGTGGAAGAATATTCAATGAAAAACAAAACAATTTATTTATTCGCCGGCGGGCACATGGCAAATCTTGCCGCCGGATTTGGTGACAGCTTAAACGCTTTCGATGTATCTATGGCTATCATGGTGGCAGCCTTAGGATTTTCAGTGCAGTCGGCTGGCAAATACAAACCAGGTCTACACCCGCTTCCAAGAGAAGTCTGGGAGTCGATTATTTAGACAGATTTTCCAGTAGTGCAAGAAATATTTTTGCCCCTTCCAAGCCTGTTTTCCAGTCATCCTCATCGTCTTCAAAAGACCACCAGGCGGAAAGTACTGCCTGCGCAAAGGACCAGGAGACAAGAAGCTTTGCGTCCATATCCAGACCCAGTGATAATTGTTCAAGGCGGCGTTGTAAAAATGGCAATGGATTTTTCATTTGCATTATTTTGTCCAGCGGGCTGCGCAAAAATGTAGCGGCGTCATATTCAGGCGTTCCCACCAGCCCTTTTGGATCTATGGCTAGCCAGTTGTCTCTATAAGAGGACAAAATATTTGCGTGGTGCATATCTCCATGCAATAAACAGCTTGTGCCGTCATTTTCATATTGAGAAAATATTTTCTCCGCTTTCTCCACCAGTTCAACCGGAAAGGGTCCAGTGCCTCCGTCAAATTCTTTCCTGAGACGGGCAAAACCT
>CAZEQP010000421.1:0-4095 GCA_964514345.1 uncultured Candidatus Obscuribacterales bacterium | reverse complement strand
AAAATGCATTTCGCCTTGATGCTCTTCTTGTTTGAGGGCTGAAACGTCAATTTTGTGTTTGCCGGCAAAACCAATCGCCGCCTGGTTCGGTTTGCCGTCCTTATCAAGAGAAGATTTGACTTTGGGACCTTTTATTTTCTGGTTCAGTGTGGGCTGCTTTTCGGGCAGTCCTTCCACAATAATCACAAGACGTCTTGGAGTAGAGAGCCCTTTTACTTCTTTGGGTTCGAGTTTATTGGTTGTCAGCTCCTGGGTCAGTGACTCGGTCAACTGATTGAGCAACAGAGGAATTTGAGGAGCGGGAAGCTCTTCAGTGCCAATTTCAAGTAGGTATTTATAAGTCATAGCGCACCAGTATAACCGGTGTTACTGATCGAACCTTAACTAAGGGGACAGGACCCGTTGTTTTTTGATATAAATTGTTTAGTCACCCTTACTAAATAAAGAGAACCAATGTTTTTAAAGGCACAAACAAGCTTCCGCCTGCTTATAGCTCTTTTTTCCGTCACTACTCTTCTTGCCGGCTGTTTCACCAGAAGCGGTGTCGAGATTAATGTGCCTGATGAAAAGGGACCGGTCTGGGGATTTATCGACCACTCAGGAAAATTTGTTCTAAAGCCGAAGTACAGGCGTGTCAAGCAGTTTACAGAAGGGCTGGCAGCCGCTGACTTGCACACACGCTGGGGATTTATCGACCGTGACGGCAAGTTTGTTATAGAGCGAGCCTATGAAGATGCCAAGCCTTTCAGCGCTGGTTATGCCGCAGTGCAGATGGGCGGCAAATGGGGAGCAATCAATAAAGAAGGCGTTCTGGTTTTGCCCTGCAAATATGAAGATGTGGGAGAGGCTCACGAATGTAACCCGGATGCCGAAGACCACGCGGTCATGCTGCCGTATAAAGAAAAACAAGGCGAAAAAGTGAAATGGGGTTTCAAAGATCTGTGACCGCATCCTCATGGTGATATCGCTGCTAAATTTGATGATGTCATGTTCTTTAACGACGGCTTGTGTCCTGTTTACGACTCTAAATGGGGCAAATGGGGCTTCATAAATGCCAAGGGAGAACAATCCATTCAATTTAAATTCGACCGAGTAACCACATTCAAGAATCAGACGGCTGAATGTGAAATGGGCGACGATTTTGTGATGATAGACCCAATAGGCACAATGGCTCCAAAATCACGTCTTGAGTCGACCAAAGCATTTCACGACGGACTTGCCATCCAGCAAAAGAAAGGCAAATTTGCATTCATAAACAGAGAAGGCAGACGACCTTTCAAACTCAAATTCAGATATGCTGAAAACTTTTCAGAAGGTCTGGCTGTTGTGCAGCCGCTGCAATCAGTTCGTCGTGGTTATATCGATACTCGCGGAGAATTTGTCATTCCGCCTATATTTGACGATGCGCGCGCTTTCAGCGAACAGCTGGCCGCTGTAAAAGTAGATCCCGACGAATTCTTCAAGAGCTACAACGAAGATGGTTCTCCCAAGTCGGGTCCTAAGACAGACAAGACCAGCGAAGAAAATAAAGAAGACGAATCCAAAGACGACTCTAAGGAAGAATCCAAGGATGAGGCTAAAGAAGAGTCGAAAGACTCGAAAGATTCTAAAGATTCTAAAGAAGAATCAAAAGATGAGTCTACAGACGAAACTAAGGACGACTCCAAAGACGCTTCAAAAGACAGCTCTAAAGATAAGTCAAAAGCAAAACCGAATGAGTCGAAAGATACAGAAAAAGACGACGTAGAAGAAGATCCCAAGTCGAAATCTTCAGATAAAACAACTAAAGATTCAAAAGAGACTAAAGACTCTAAATCTGGTTCAAAATCCTCAAAGAGTGAAAAAGCAAAATCGGACGACGAAGGTGATGATTCTAAAGACTGAAAATAAGGCACTGATTAAATCAATCGCTCCTCTAGTCTTTAGCTTTTTACTCTCGCTCCAACAGTTTATTTCGGTTAGTCCGGCATGGTCGGCTGAAAATTCTTACGGCACTTTTGGCGAGCTTGAATATATGGGCTCAAGTCTTGTCACAAGAGCCGAGCTGGAAAAACTGTTGCATTTGTCTTCAGGCGCCAGTTACAAGAGTATGGAAAAAGCCTGCCAGCGTGTAAAAAAGAATTACTCAGAAAGACGCATCATATGTGATGCCGAAATAGTAGACGGCGGTAGTGATAGTCTGTTTGTAGTAATAGATATAAGCGAGCCTGGACGCATAGTTCCTACAAGACCGCTTCTAGATCCTCGCTATATAAAAGTCCCCTCCGAAAAACCCGAACTCATTCTGGCCGATCTACGCGGGCGACTGATGCAGCTTTCACAAGAAGGACGCAGCTGGAAAGAAACTTACAAAAACGGCTTCAAACATTATTCAGATGCTGTGGCCGATGCCAAAACAGATGAGCTTGCCACATACGGAAATGTCTCGGCAATGCGTGATGCCTGGCTCAATATAGTACAGTCAGATCCAAACCCGGTGCGTCGAGTCGATGCTATCGAGCTTCTCAACTGGGCTCCCAATTATCCGGATACTATTATGAAGATCATGCCGGCGCTGGACGATGTGAGCAAAGATGTGCGTGTGGCTGTGGCAAAATTCATTTATCCTCGCATCGAGCTTTTGCCTTATGACTTTCCCTTTGGAAAAATGACCGCCGCCTTTTGCCGCCAGATTGAAAGACCTTCGCACGGTGACCGTCTCAGAGGTATGGCATGTTTGAGTGTGCTTTTAAAAAACAAATCTGAAATGGTTCCACCCACTCGTGAAGTTGCCGGTCAACAGATTGAACTTATAGCACAACGCACCCACATTCCAGCCTTGCGTGATCTGACAGAACAAGTGAAACTGCTTTTGTCCAGTCATCGTGAAAAATCAGGCACCAAAAAACCTGTGGTGGAAGACTCAAATTTTTAGTGTTGAGTCGTTCGTCAGGTTTTCCGCCGGAATACCTGATGTTTGAAGCCGCGTGAAAAAAGTGAGACCCACCCCCCCCACAGGTGGCTTCCAAAAAAGATTTTTAGTAAAAAGTGTTTGAAAATCAGGATTTTGGGATTAAAGTAATCGCCAGTTAGAAGTTCAACTGCCCGAATTTTAAACTTATTAATTATAAAATGGGCATCTTCTACTGGCCTTTTTATTGCCTGGTAAAAGCTTTGCGTCCCGAGCCGTCGTAGAAAAGTCGCTCAACGGGGCGGTTTTGGATCAGGTGTTCTTCCACTATTTCGTGTACGTCTTCCGTTTTCACGTGTGCATACCAGACGTCTTCGGGATAAACGACTATCATCGGACCGTTTCCGCACTGGTCTAAACAACCTGCTTTATTCACTCGAATTTTTGATTTCAGTCCTCGCTCGAAAATTTCTTTGCGCATCAAATCAAAAACCTCACATGCCCCTTCGTTTGGGCAGGTTTTGCCTGATACACAAACAAAAACGTGCTTTTCAAAGACTTTCGGGGATTTATTGCTCATATATATAGGTTTGTTTACCAAAAGAGGGCTGAAACTTGACCAAAGGGCTCTTTATTGGAAGAATAGCCAGTCTAGCACAGCTAACTCCCCCGGGAGCCCGCGGTGCTGGGATTCAGACTGCAGACAGTCGGTGCCGCAACCGCGGTTTAAGTGATTCTCATCAAGAGAATTGGCCGGCCTAGGTCACACAACTAATTATAGTAAGCCAGAAGATTACTTCTTGCCTGTGTGCCGTTCCGAGCAGTCTTAAATGCCCGGAATTTTTTTGTTTCAGGAGGCAACACGTGGCCACCATCACGAAAAAGAAAGAAGTTGTAGAGGATCTCAAAGAGGTCTTCGGCAACGGCAAAGTGGCAATTGTCACAGACCTGCAAGGTCTGACGGTTGCTGAAATGACCAGTTTCAGACGTGCTCTCATGCAAGACAATGCTCGTCTTTGCGTAGGAAAAAACACCTTAGTGAGACGCGCTGTTGAAGGTACTGAGTTTCAAGAACTGAACACTCTTGCCAAAGGTCCGTCCGCCTACGTAGTGGGTTATGACGACCCGGCTAAGCCAGCCAAATCGACCGTAGACTTCCCCAAAAAATTGAAAAAAGGGGAAATCCGCGGTGCCGTATTTGAAGG
>CAZEQP010000420.1:0-4113 GCA_964514345.1 uncultured Candidatus Obscuribacterales bacterium | reverse complement strand
CTACCAGCAAAATCCACGCCTGTAAAACGCAAAGCTGAAACACTCTGAGGCAAAGGCGTCCGGCTCAAGGCTGAAAAATAATTTTCAGGATTCTCTGTCACAGATCCCAGAAATAGATTGACCAGAGGCATAGAGTTCAAATATTTTAGATCAGTTTCACTGGTCGACTTAATTTCGTCAACCTCCAAACATTTCAGTGACTTTATTTTGCTCAATTTTTCAAACAAATGAGGACCAAGTCCACTTCCTCTAAGCTGAATTGTATTCAAGTATTTCATTTTCGACAAAGAATCAGCCGCATTGTCTGTGATAGCATCAGAATGGATTGATGCAGATTGCAATGGAAGTTTTTCCAGAGCGACAATTCCTTTGTCTGTAATTCTGCTTGAAGTCAAATCAATCGATACCAGCTTTTTCAAATTAGAAAAGGCTTCTAGCCAACTATTATTGATACTTTCAGAATGAATTCTGAGCATTTTCAGATTTTCAATTTGACCCAAATACTTGATGTTTTCTCCCACATCGCTCAAATCAAGAATTGTAAGCTCCGATAAAGAAGGTATTTTTGTCAAATATTGCAAGCCTTCGCCACTAATGTCGGCACCATGAATTATGACTGCGTTGAGACGCATGTTTTGCAGCTGTTTTAAATCTTCATCACTGTCAATTCGCAGTGCTCGCGCTTGAATAATTTCCCCCTTTCTGATTGAGACAGTAAACTTTTTGTCTGTCTCACTAAATGCCACCGATGATGCGGTCAATGACATTGAGTGTTGTGTCTGGGGCGTGGTGTATTTGTCCAGTGGGTCTTTTTTATTTATCGACGATATGATTACAAAAACACCAATTCCCATTATCACCACGATCAAGAGTGACAGAACAACAGTAATGATCAGTGTGAAAGAAGATTTTTTCGGATTATTCATTGTCTATTTTGCTTCTCTCTTGCGCATTTTTTTCACCTTCCATCATTTTTTCAGATAGTCCCACAACAGTGCCTTTCTCCGCTACTTCAAGACCACAGTCACGATGCCAGAACATTTTAAAATAGTCATGGAATCCTGATGCGCCATCCGAGCTAATGAAAGGACAGTTTTGCACTTTTACATTTTGAAGTGTTTTAATTTTGGCAAGTTTGACCAGTTGCTTGTCTAAAATATTTGATTCGTCCAGATCTAGCGAGGACAGAGGAATTTTAGTCAAAGCTTCAATCAACTCGTCGCTTACATTTTGTGTTCTTCTCATACTCAGGTTAACCGGCTGTTTCAAGCTTTTCAGCTCTGCAATCGCCTCAGGGGTATTTTTGTCATACCTCACATCAAGGTGACTCAACATTTTGTTTTGAGCGATGGCTTGAAAGTGCTCTTTACTCAAAGGAACTCGACTTAAGCCTAGATGAAAAATCCCCGCTCTGGACAGAGCTTCTAAACTTTCCACCGAAACTTCTTTGCTGCCGGACAATATGACTTCTTTTATTCTTGGCATTCGGGCTATTTTTAGACCGGCGTCTTTACTAACAGAGGTGTCCCACAATCCTATTGAAAGTAATTTCAATTTGCTCAGATAATCCACTGATTTGTCTGTGATCCTTTTGGACTCCAATTCAACTGTAAAAAGCAAAGGCAATTGAGACAATAATTCAGCTGTGCGATCTGTCAATTTTTGCGAGCCTAAGAATATGACTTTCAGATTTTTCAATTGGACGACATCTTCCACACCCTTATCACTGAGGCTGGGAGCCGAATACCGCAAATATCCCAGATTTTTGATGGGCACTATGAGCTTTAAATATTTTTCCTCGACCTTGGTGTTTTCCATATCAAGAAAATCCAGAGGAAGCTTGTTGATATATTCAAGCCCCGGTCCTTTGAAAAGAAGACAGCCTTTAAACTGCATAGACCTTATGTCGTTTCTTGCGGCATAACGTGCCAACTCTTTGTCTTCTAGAAATTTGCCGAACTTTACCACTCTCTGCCCGTTCAGCATTATTTCTTTGGTGGGAGTGGACTCTACCACTTTGCTGTAATTCTTATCTACGTCTCTCATATATGGAATGCCACCGTCCACTTTTGCTGATGTGTCATGCTGTTTGTCCTGCGATACACGTTCAGAGTTTTTCAAATCGAATAACCATTTGACTCCCAGAAAAACAAAAAATGAACAGACAATGACACCACTCAAACCTGCAATAAGCATTTTCAATGTAGTTTTTGGCACGAATTTTTGCAGAACCGAGTCTTCTCTAGCCGGTACCGTTTTCAGTATCATTTCTTCTTTAATAGCTTCTAATTCATTTTTGATTTCAGCAACTGATTGCGGTCTTTGCTCAGGCAACTTGGCCAGGCATTTGTTCACAAGTTCAACCAGACGTTCAGGAAAGTCGGCATGTTCAATTACATCACTTATCAGAGGTGGTGCTTTTCCTCTATGCAATGAAATAGTTTCCAGCGCCGTTTTTCCCTTCAACGGAACAATACCGGTCAAAGTTTCAAACATAAGACAACCAAAACTGTATATATCGGAGCGGGCGTCTATATCTTGTGCCGATGCCTGTTCCGGACTCATGTAAAGGGGACTGCCTATAACCGCATTGGTTGCGGTCAATTTTTGTTCAGCCATTTCCAGCTTGGCTACTCCAAAGTCAAGTATTTTGGCTTCTTCTTTGCCTGAGTCGGAATTTTCCATCAGCATAATATTGGAAGGCTTCAAATCGCGGTGAATTACTTTATTCTGGTGAGCAAGAGCCAGCCCGCTTGCTATCTGAATGAAAAGGTCCAGCGCCCTGCCAATCGATAAATTTGATTCTTTTTTGATCAAATCAGACAGAGAAATTCCGTCTATAAATTCCATCACCATATATGGTGCGCCATCTGCGGTTTGTCCGAAGTTGAAAACTTTGGCGATATATTTATGATTCAATTTGCCGGCGGTGATAGCTTCACGTTGCAATCTTGCTGCTGTCAAATCGGCATCTGAGGAATGCAAAATTTTAATGGCTACGTCAATAGCCAGATTCGGGTCGTGCGCATGCAAAACCTGACCCATGCCGCCTGAGCCGATGACGCCTATGACTATGTAACGATCTGCAATCGTATCTGGATATTTACGAGCATCCGCCATTACTATCTCATATCCTCAATAATCTTTGTTTCCATGATAACCACAGGAGATTCTTTCTTCCAATTTTGCTTGAAATTTTTACGAAACTCATCCAGACCGGACTCAGTAACATTTGGACATGCGACCATAGTCAATTTTTTCAAGTTTCTCAATCCGGCAAGCATAGTTAGCTGCCTATCGTTAATGTCGGTATGATTCACATTCAATTCAGTCAGTGTTTTGGATTTTGCCAGTTCTTTCACTTTGTCGTCGTTGAATTTTTCTCCTTCGAGTATGAGGAAAACCAAATTAGGTAACTGAGCTATATATTTGTATCCAAGGCCTGTTAATTTGGTTTTGCCAAGACTGAGCCAGTAAACAGTCTTGTTCGTACTCAAAATGGACATGATTTGATCGTCGCAAGGACTTTGTTCCAGATTCAATTCAAAAAGAGCGCGATTAGTGATAATGCGTGCGCTTTTTGCGCTTATGGTTTTTCCATTGCCCAGTTCAATTTTCTGAAGAATAGGAAAATGAGTAAACAACTCGCCTGCATTAATCGATGATTTATCCGAGACAAGACTAAAAACATTCAAAGTTGCGGCTGACGAATAAAAATATTCGATTACTTTGTCGGTCAGTCCGTTAACTAGAAACTTGGCCGCAATTATTTTTTTTGCTCCCTTAAACCCTGAAAGATCCTCATCACGCAGCTTTTCTCCTACCATATAAAACTCGGCAAGAGACGGAAATTCATTAAAAGGTACACTGAAGTGATCATAAACTTTGAACTCGTAAAAACTGATACAGCTCAAATTGGGCATTTCCTTTAACCGGTTAAACCCTTTCCAGCTCAGATTTTCACAACGGACAACAATATGAGTGAGCTTTTTCAAACGGGCGATATGAGAAAAATCCTCTTCATTCATTGTTGGAGTTATCAATTCTAAATAGGTCAGATTTTTTATATTGCAAGCATACTTGAGCAACTCTCTTGATTCAGGGAAGATTCTC
>CAZEQP010000419.1:0-4116 GCA_964514345.1 uncultured Candidatus Obscuribacterales bacterium | reverse complement strand
GTAAAGCAGATCGTCCAGTTGTGTCTTAGTAAGTGTCTTATCGAGTTTAAGAGAACATTTTAGAAGAAAAAAAGCGAGGTCATCTTCTGCATTGTAACGGTCGTTTTTGTGGATATTTGAGAACAGCTCTTCTTCGTAGGCAAGTCAGTATGCTTCGACTCCGGCGGTCTCAACATCAAACCGGCCTCTGGCATGCGTTACATGAAACGCGACATGGCCGGCGGCGCCACCGCTCTGGGTATCATCAAAGCAGTGGCTGCGCTCAAGCTACCCATTTCGGTCACAGTCATTCTGCCTGCCGTCGAGAATATGACCGACGGCAACGCCATGCGGCCGGGTGACAAGATTGACACTATGTCCGGTCTGACAGTGGAGGTGGACAACACCGACGCAGAGGGCCGCTTGACCCTGGCTGACGCAATCACCTGGGCCAAGAAGCAAGGCGCCACCCACATCGTCGATTTCGCCACTTTGACTGGTGCCGTAAAATCGATCGGCGGTGACGTGGCAGCCGGATTGTTCAGCAACAATGCTACATTCGGTCAACTTGTGGCCGACACGGCCAACGCTCAAGACGAGCCGGTCGAGCTTATTACCATGCACCCGGAATTGCGAGACTTGAACTCAAGCGACGTCACCGACCTGTCAAATTCAGGCGGTGAGCTTGCCGGTTCAACTACCGCAGCCTGGTTCATCCGTGAGTTTGCCGGTGAAGACACGCCCTGGGCCCACTTCGACATCGCCGGAGTGGCATACCGCAATCGAGCCCTCAAGCTCGACCCGCGCGGTGCCACCGGATACGGTGTGCGCACAGGAATTGCTCTGGCGCAGATTCTGGCTCAACGTCAGAAGCTGTCAGCCTAGCCTGAACTAACGAACCGACGCCTGGAAGAACTGGTTTGATTTAAACAAACCGTTCTTCCAGGCTAGGTCGTTTTTATTTTTTTTAGCCCGCTTGACGTATTTACGTGTCCTGTTTTTCACCAATATAGATTAATTTTCTGCGGTTTATACGATAGACTTCGATCTTTTTAAGAGCTTTAATAAGAAGTCGCGGCAGTCTACTTCCCACCTGCAAACCGGACTTCCTCAATAATCTAATGACTAATGACCGAGACTGAAAATATCAACCAGAATCAAGAAACCGGAGGCCAGAGCGATCGATTTTCTGTGGCTCAGGTTCAGCCTGACATAAATACATTAGGCGGCCAGCTTTTGAGTGAAAGACAGCCTGCTCATTTTTTCAGAACCAGCCAGCCTGAACAGGAAAACCTGTTTTTTCTGGCATTAACAACTAGTTCAGGAAATCAACGCAACGAAAGTCTGCCATCACTAGCAATACCAACCGACTTGACAGTAGCTGAGCTTCCGGGCGGAGGGGCAGGAAGAAGGCGAGAGACCAGGGATTCAACTAGCACCGGCACTCCAGAACAAAGATACCAGGCAGCCAGAGGAGCATTTGATAGACAATTATCGCAGTACTGGCAAAACATGCTTGCCCGAAGACAAACAGGCGGATTCGTCAATGAGTTTCCGCCGGTATACGACGGGCCGACAAAACCGCGCGGAATGCAAGAAAGACAGGAACCCAGAACACTCCCACATGTGAACGACATGCTGGGCAGAAACAGAGACTTGATGCGAATCATCACAGGAGATCAAAGTCGACCTGATTACAGAATTCGCGAAGTTTCAGAAGATCAATTCAAACAAAGCTATGCCAGAGAAGCACTTATGATAGGTCAGCAAAACGGCTTGTCTCATGCTGAAGTGCGAAACATTATGCATCGTATTTTCGCTTTCGAATCAGGTGGTCACGGCACACGTGAAATGCTTTCCGGAGTTCCCAGAGAACTTTTGCGCGATGACAATCCGGGAGAGACCACTGTCCAGGAGCAAAGACGCAACACAAGACCGGCATCGACGGCAATCGGATACACCCAGATGCTCCAGTTCAACACTGTACGTCATTTTGATACCAATGCCACAATAATGTCCGACCGTCTGCGACAACTAGCCAGTGAAAATCCTGATCGCGCGAGCGAGTTAACTCAAAAAGCGGATCTGGTCAATCAGCTGCATCAAGCAACTAGACGCAATTTACTTGCATTCGCTGAAGCGAACAGAAATGGTCCTGCCGAGCAGAGAAAGAATTATTTAAATACAAACGGAGAACCGAACAGCACCTTAATGTATGACTTTGCCAAGTCGGATGTTCCGCTGCCAAACAGCACTGTGACGGGAAGACAATTCGCCAGCGCGCTTCACGCCTTCCACATTGACGGAGATCTCGGACCGATCTTGCAAAGCATGGAATTGCGCCACTTGGTCCAGTTTGCTCAATCAAACAATTTTGCCGGACTTTTGGCTCAACGTCAGCAATTGTTCAATCAAAACGTTACGGCTTACGACAATCTTTCAGGCAATCAAAAAACAGAAACAGTGCGCGAGATCATGTCACGCATCGAGCCTCCATCCGGCATGAATGCCACAGACAGACAGCAATTTCTAGCCACACGCGAATCTCTCACCAGAAGACTGACAGCTATGGCTCCGGGGTCAAACATTCAACTTGCCAGTCAGGGTCTGAGTGAAGCAGAAAACGAAATGCTCAACACAAGAGTGATGCAGTTGAAAAGTCAGACTGAGCGCGGTGGTCCACTTTCAGCCTCGGCCAGACTTTTGATGGACAAAATATTTGTAGCTCGCTTCGGCGAAATGACAGCTGACAGAATGATGCCTGCCGCCATTGAACTGGCCAATCTTGCAGGGGAAGGAAGTGCATTGAGAATGCTTCAGGCAAATAACCGCAATTTGCCTACAGCCAATTTCTTTGATCGCGCCGGTTATGAAGCAAATCCTGTCACTCACGGAAGGACAGGCGACGAGCTTTTGTTGCAAATCCATCGCAATATGCACGGTCCCAACAGTGATCCGACAAAAAGACCCAGAGTGGATTCTTTGCTCAGAGCTTTTGATTCTGTGCCACAAACAAGATAACTGAACTCAAAAGTTATCAAGAAAACATTTGTGCTATCTTTTTTCTCTTCTTTCGTAGATTCAGAGGAAACCTTGCATGGCACTGGGAAAAAGAATTACCAAACTGAGAAAAGTTTTGACTGAAAAAAAGTTGGCCGGGCTTTTGCTGCAGGTCAATGAATGCGGCCAATCTCTGCAACCGAATAATCAAAATGTCCTTTATCTGAGCGGATTCGGAGGCTCTACGGCAGTCTTGCTCATCACTGCAAGCAAAACAATAATTGTTTGCGATGCAAGATACTGGGCTCGGGCGGCTCTGGAATCAAGCGGATTTCAGCTGGTCAAACTGAACAGAGGCGAAAGACAAACTGCAGGCATCAACCGAGCTTTCACTCTGGCAAAGATTACTAAAACCAGTAGTATTGGTTTTGAAGCAAACAAAATTACATTTGCAACGGCTGAAAGCTGGAAAAAAGAATTGAATGCAAAGCTGGTTCCTACCTTGCATTTGGTTGAGCGTTTGCGTCAATACAAAGACGCCTCAGAAATCGAACAACTGCGTCACGCCTGCCTTCAGACAGACAAAGTTTATAAGAAAATCGCCGGCTTCGTAAAAGCAGGCATGACTGAAGCGCAAGTCGGTTATGAAATAGACATGCAATTGCGGGCGCATGGTGCAGTCGACAACAGTTTCTCAACAATCGTCGGCTCCGGTCCCAACTCAGCCATCCCACACCATGCCACAGGCGAGCGCAAATTGAAAGCAGGAGAACCCGTCGTGATGGACTTCGGCGGTGTTTTTCCCGGCGGTTACTGCTCCGATATAACAAGAACAGTCTTTGTTCCGGGCAAAGAGCCGACAGCCAAAATGAAAGAGATATACCAGATAGTTCTTGCCGCAAACAAAGCAGCAAAAGCGGCTTTGAAACCGGGTTTGATGTGGACTCAATACGACAAAATCGCCCGCGACTATATCGACAAAAAAGGATACGGAAAATATTTCACACATGGATTGGGTCACAGTGTGGGACTGGAAGTTCACGATCCGTTCGACTATCAGAAAGACGCTCTAAATGAGGGCACAGTTATTACCGATGAACCAGGGATTTATATCGACGGCGTCGGCGGTGTGCGCAT
>CAZEQP010000418.1:0-4117 GCA_964514345.1 uncultured Candidatus Obscuribacterales bacterium | reverse complement strand
TTCCAATAGTTTGAAATTGCTTAATTGACCGAGAACTCAAAAAGGTGGGCTTATGTCGAACGAACATGTGTACAAGATTACCGAAATAGTCGGCGTTTCAGAAAAGAGTTTTGCCGACGCCGCTCAAAACGCAGTGAAAAGAGCTTCCAAGACCCTTCATGGCTTGAGATGGTTTGAAGCCACTGATTTTCGCGGACGAATCAAAGAAGGACAGGTGGCTGAGTATCAGGTCACAATGAAAGTCGGGTTCAGACTGGACGACGACGAATAAACCCGGGTTGTCAGGAAGGGGTTTAAGCTCCTGACAAAAAGTCCATAATTATATGTGGATTCTCGATTCAGAGGATTCACCGGCTTGAGGCGGTTCGAGGAAAAACAAATGACGGTCAAACTGGAATATAAGCGTGTCATGGATTTACTTCCCATGCCTCAAGGGAAAACCGAGGAAGTCGATCTTGGCGCCAAAGGAGTCAGGGATTTATTTGAGGATATAAAGTCAAACAAATTCACCGGTTTCGTCACTTTCTCATCCCAACAATTGCTATCCCGCGGCTTTTTCATAATGTATAAAGGCAAGTGCATAGGCTGCACATTTTCCAGCGCCGTGCGCAACTTGCAAGATTCAATAAAAGACAGCATCGCCCAAGCGATAGATGACATTAAGGCCGGAGGGTCGCTGGTAATAAACAAATGCTCGATGCCACCACATATAGTATTGCCACTATCGGCTGCTTATCAAGGTTACAACGAAGAAAACAAAGCGGACATCTCAGAAGGAAAGTCACTTTCCGACATCATGGAATGGTTCAAAGAAAGCAAAAGCACCGGCATAGTGGTTATTACTTCAGAACTGGGAAATTGCTACAATTTTTATTTTGAAGGCACATACAAAGGCACGTTCAATCCGGAAGCAAAAGAAATCATCCTGGATGAAAACGCCGCTTTTTCATTTCAAGAACACAGCGAAAGTGCCACTCTGCAGCCTATTTTGTTAGCCAAGAATTTGCTCCAGGATGAAGCGCAATTCGGTCACGACCTAACCAGTTTTCTTACTTAGCATGGAACGCAGCACTCCCCTGTCCATTTAAAGTGTCAAGTGACAAGTGTCAAGTGACAAGTGACAAGTGACAAGTGACAAGTGTCACTTTTAAAGTCAAAACTAAAGAGTTCGATAGTTCAGTCGAAACACCGGAAAATCACCTGCTCAATTTTTTTCCAGATTTTAGAGCCGGGGTCAATCACATCAAAATGCCCGGCAAAAGACTCTTCTATCAGTTCCACTTTTTCTTTCAGCTTCTTTTTCTTCTGCACATAGTTGCGGCTGAATTCAACCGGAACGGTATCATCTGCGCCACCATGGAAAAGCCACTGACTGGATTGTGGAATTGACAGTACCATAGGATCCGCTTCTTTGTAGTGGTCTTTGACCTGAGCGGGAGTGCCTCCCAGATATTCAACCACTGCATCATTGCTCAAGTGCAGTTCATAAGCTTTTTGCAAATCAATAACACCTGAAAGTGAAATAACTCTTTGCACATTCTTTTCATGGGAGGCAAGACACAAAGCCAGCTGTCCTCCGGCTGAATGTCCCATCACAAGGACTTTATTTTTGTCTATTGAATATTTGTCGGCGGATTTAAGCATAAAACTATAAGCGCCTCGAATATCTGAAAATGTGCCGGGCCAGCCGCCACCCTTATTTCCCACTCTCCTGTACTCGATATTAGCCGTCACAGCTCCTTTTGCCGTAAGGGCCGCACATAAATGTCCGGCATGCTCAAGACTGTATTGTGAGCGCCAGTATCCTCCATGGATGTTGATTACAAGCGGATGCAGTTTCTTTGAAGTACTTTTACTTTTGCCTGGAATGCGCAAATCAATGAATTGATTTTCGTCACTTCCGTAAGCCACACGCTTATCAGCCGGGGGAGGCGATTGAGACAGTATATCTTCGGAGGAACTCATGTTTAAGTTCCGAAAATACGATCTCCAGCGTCGCCCAGACCGGGAACGATATAACCGAATTCATTCAGATTGTTGTCGATAGAGGCAGTGGTGATGACCACATCGGGATACTGGTCGTGCACTCTTTTAATTCCTTCCGGAGCAGCCAGGAATGACACCAGATGAATATTTTGCACTCCCATTTTGTGGAATAGCGAAATGGCCGCACAAGCCGAGCCGCCTGTAGCAAGCATGGGATCTAGTACATAAGTGCGGCAGTCGGGAGGAAGCGAATCAGGAAGCTTGGCGTAATAAGATTTGGCTTCAAGAGTTTCTTCATCGCGTCTCAAACCGATGTGATAAATGCGCGAATTGGGCATGAGGTCCTGAGCCACTTCAGCCAGTATCAGCCCGGCCCGAAGCACCGGAGCCAGAATGACATAATCCACTACTGCTGTGCCTTTACCCGGACCAAGCGGAGTTTCCACTCCCACATCTTTCACTTTGAGATCGCGCATTGCTTCATAAACCAGGAACTGGCTCAGTCTCAATGCGGTGAAACGAAACTCGTGGCTGACTGTTTGGAAGTCGCGCAATTTGGTGAGCGCTTGAGCAGCCAGCGGGTGATCAATCACATTTACTTTGGTTTCTGTCAGTACCATGAGTTTTGTCCTATTTTAACCATCAGGATGAAGTTGCAAAATGCTAGCACAAAAGAGCTTAAACTGTCGCTTCAAGCAGGCGCGAGGCTTCATCGCGAGCCCAGGCATCGGCCTGGAAAATATCGTCCAATTGCGGGTTTTTCACCTGTTTGTGCGAGCTTAAGACTGCTTCAAGAATGTTGGGAATATCCTTAAAAGGCAAGAGATCCTTAAGGAAACTCTCCACTATCACTTCATTAGCTGCGTTCAATACGCAGGGCAAAGTTGTGTCTTGCCCGGCCACTTCTTTGGCCAGTGCCAGACAGCGGAATTTTTTATAATCCGGAGCTTCAAAAGTGAGTGAACCCAATTCAAGCAAATTAAGCCTGGGAACTCTTTGTGACTCAATTCGGTCAGGATAAAAAAGAGCATAATGAATGGGAAGGCGCATATCAGGCACACCCATTTGACCTACAATCGAGCCGTCTTTATATTCGACTGCCGAATGCAAAATGGACTGAGGATGCACCAGGACTTTTATATATTCAGGGCTCAAATCGAAAAGCCAGCGAGCTTCGATTATCTCAAGACCTTTATTCATCATAGTGGCTGAATCGATGGTGATTTTTGGACCCATCGACCAGTTGGGATGTTTAAGCGCATCAGATTTGGTGGCACGTTCCATCGCCTCTAGTGTCCAGGTTCTGAAAGGTCCGCCTGAGCCTGTGAGCCAGATGCAGTCTATATCCCGGTTTGTATATCCCTGCAAAGACTGAAATATGGCCGAGTGCTCCGAGTCCACCGGGATTATTTTTACATTGCGTTTTTGCGCTTCCCGCATGATTACAGAGCCAGCGGCCACCAGTGTTTCTTTATTGGCCAGCGCGATGTTTTTTCCGGCGCAAACAGCTTCATATGTGGGTTTAATGCCGACAGCTCCCACCACGCCTGTCACCACCAGCTCTACTTCGCTCAAAGTGGCGGCTTCGATCAATCCCTGCTCGCCATAAGTAAGCCTGCATGAATTGTCCAAACCAAGCAGTTCTTTCAGACGCAAAAGATCTGATGCTGTGGGAACGCAAGCCAGATCCGGCTTGAATTTTTTTATTTGCAAAGCCAGTTTTTCAAGCGACTTGCCGCCTGCCGTGAGCGCCTTTACCTGCAACTGTTCGGCATGATTTTCAACAATGTCTAAAGTTTGCTCACCAATTGAGCCTGTTGAGCCAAGCAAACTGATTTTTTTAGAAGGCGGCATCACATCTATTGCCGCCGCCTGTTCTGGCTCTTTGCAGAGCCATCTCGGCCTTGGTGATTACCTCTTGAGCGGAGGTGCCGTGCTTGGGAAATGAAGCATAACCAACGCTGACTGTAATTCTCCAGTTGCGGTCGACACCGACAAGCGCATCGGACGATATGGATCGAAGCATGCGCTCGGCAATTATTCTGGCGCCCTGACTGTTTGTTTCAGGACAGATGACCAGAAACTGACTGTTGGAATAACGTGAGGGCACATCCACATCGCGTACCGCTTT
>CAZEQP010000417.1:0-4122 GCA_964514345.1 uncultured Candidatus Obscuribacterales bacterium | reverse complement strand
TGGCAAAAGAGCCCATAGGAGTCATAAGTGATCCCGAGCCCAAACTCTGGGCTCCGGAATATCCTCCAACCCGCATGATCTTGTCGCAAGGGGAAGGGAGCGGTCCGCTTATCGGCGGATGTTTGATGTTGATTAAGCAACTTATGGGAACACCATACGAGATTGATACCAGAGGCAAAATTTTATTTATCGAAGACGTGGAAGAAGAGCCGCACAGCATCGATAGAATGATAAGCCAGTTATTTTTAGCCGGCAAATTTGATCATGTGGCTGGTGTCATAATTGGTGAATGTGTCGGTTGCAAACCGGGAGCCAGCGCGCGCAGAAGATTATCGATAAATTTGAGTATCGAGCAAATTTTCAAAGAAAGATTTTCCGATTTTCACGCCCCTGTGATTTACGGCATGCGACTTGGACATTCAAGTGAAAAAATGACTTTGCCTCTGGGAGTGAAAGCCCGCTTGAGTGCTAAAAAATCGCAAGTAGTCTTTTCTATCGACGAGGCTGCGACATCTTAAAATGATCAAGCCGAATGTTTTAAAAAAAGGAGACAAAATCGCGCTGGTGGCGCCGGCCTCAAGACCGCATTCTCAAAGTGATGTGTACCGGGCCAAACTTGTTGTGGAAAAAATGGGTTTCAAACCTGTTGTTGCCAAACACGCACTTTCATTAAAAGGATATCTTGCAGGTGAAGACGAAGAGCGCGCCTCAGATCTGATGGATGCGTTTCAAGACGAGTCTATCTCAGGAATATTTTGTCTTGAAGGCGGATTTGGAAGCATCAGACTTTTGTCCAAACTTGATTTTGCTCAAATAAAAAAACATCCCAAAGTCTTCATGGGCTGTGACGACAACACAGTTTTATTGACTGCCATTCAAAATCAAACAGGAATAATCGTTTTTCACGGACCCAATATTTGTTCGCTCGACAAAGCCGAGGGAATCTCTGAGATAAAAGGCGCACTTACAAATCCGAAAATTTGGCCTGCGGTCACACCTCTACTCAGTAATTTTCCGGGCGGATTTCACTACGCACCGTTTGAAGGCACTGCGCAAGGAACACTTATCGGCGGCAACTTAAATGCTCTCATTTCTTTGATGGGAACCAAATACAGTGCTCATTTCAACAACAAAGTTGTTTTCCTTTGCGAACGCTCTGAGCGTAATGACATAATCGAGCGCTTAATCACCAACCTGTATTTAGCCGGGCATTTGAAAAAAATCGCCGGTATCGCTTTTGGTGAATTCAACGATTGCGGAACCAAAAATTCAAACTCTTTGGAGTCTTATGTGGACATGCTCAGTCAAAGAGTTATAGAGCATAAAATACCATCCTCTTTCAATATGCCTCTGGGCGACAGTTCACTTTCACGAGTGGTGCCTGTAGGCATAAAAGTAAAATTCGACGCCACCAGAGGTCGTCTTGAATTTATGGAATCTTGCTTTAGCTGATATAGTTATTCACCTTTTTACGGCAAATATATGTTCTCCCATATAAAAAAGTGGGCCAAAATATATGGGAGGCCATATATTTTGCTTTTAAGTGGGTTAAGAGGCGTCGGCGTCCATAATGTCTTCTTCCAGACGACTGCGGTCCATATTCTTTATAGACTGGACTGCGATGGGAATGGCTTGCTGAAGATCTGAGGCGATGATGCCTGAATCACCAAGCTGTTCGCACAAAAGATCACCGGCGCGTCCGTGAATATAAGTGCCAAGGATAGCCGCTTGCATGGGATCGACTTTTTGAGCGAGCAATCCGCCGATGATACCAGCCAGTACGTCTCCTGCTCCGGCTGTGGCCATGCCAGGATTTCCTGTCGGATTTATAAATACTTCTTCGTGCCAGTTGGCGATGACTGTCATGGCGCCTTTCAATACCACAATGGCGTTGAACTTTTTGGCTGCATCGATAGCCGCTTTTATTCTGTCTTTTTGAATGTCTTCCACCGAGCATTTGAGCAGGCGGGACAATTCTTTGGGATGCGGCGTCAAAACAAACTCGCCGGTATCAGGCAGATAACTTCCTGGCTCACCTTCTTTGGTGGCTAAAGCATTCAAGGCGTCAGCATCAACAACGCATGGGCAGTGGATTTCAGACAAAATCTGACAAACAGCCTCAACTGTTTCAGGCTCGGTGGATAGTCCCGGTCCGATTATGACAGCATTGACTATTTCAAGATGCTTTTTCAATTTTTTCACTGCATCTTTGCTCAGGCTTCCTGATTCGGTTTCAGGCATCGGCTTGCAGATAAGTTCCTGGATTGAGATGTGCTCAGCCATTGATTTTGGCGTGGCAAGATAAAGCAGCCCGGCTCCGGTGCGCATGGCGCTGATACCGGCCAAAGTGGCGGCACCTGCCATTCCTGTACTTCCGGCTACAACCAGAACATGACCGAAACTTCCTTTGTGTGCGTCGGCCGGTCTTATTGGAGTCATCTCACGGACAAGTTCTATGGTGGATAAATTTATGTCGGGCAGACCATCCGGAATTTCGGGCAGACCGATATCGACTATTGAAATGTGTCCTTTATAGTTGTTGCCCGGATAGCACAAAAGCCCCGGTTTGAGATAGCCGAAAGTGACGGTCTCGTCGGCTCTGATCGCGGCGCCGCAAATCTGACCGGTATCAGAATTGATACCGGACGGGACATCTAGAGCCAGAACTCTTTTTCCGCTTCTATTTACCGCTTCGATGACACGTCTGTGCACGCCTTCGACATCACGTTTTAATCCGGTCCCGAAAATGGCGTCAATCACAAGTGTGGTATCAAAAAATATCTGGTCCATCAACGGGTCAGACAAAAATGTGCCTGAATCGCCGTCTTGTATCCGGTGCTCAGAGATCATGGTGGCAGGATCGATTGCTTTTATGGGGACATGCATCTTTTGAATGATGTTTAAATTGACCCGACCTTCGGCTGTGGACATTTCAGGCAGAGACACTTCAGGCTCTGCCACTGCCTGGGCAGATTTAGATTGGACTGACTTGGCTCGGACTGATTTGGGCTGGCCCGTCTTGGATGCTTGAGTCAAACCGCTGCCACCATTCTCACTTTTGTTTTCAATCAAACAAACAGTGACAGGCACTCCCCACAATGTGAGATAACGAGCTACAACAAGACCGTCGCCGCCGTTATTGCCGGTGCCGCACAAAACAACCACGTCGCCCGGGCTTTCCTGCCACATCTTGAGGGCACGCATAGCCGAGCCGCGCCCGGCAATTTCCATCAGCACCTGCCCCCAGGGAGCATCAAAGGCTTCAATCCAGTCTTTTTCCAGCTCACGAATTTGCTGGCTTGTAGGAATACGCATAAAACTACCTGGACAGGCCTCCACCAATATAAAAAGAACGACAAACCAGTTATTTTCTCATTTACTTCACAGTTAGCAATAGTTGAAAACCGGTCGCCAAGTTGTTTTAGATAAAATGCCGCTTACGATCGGCTGGGATCAAACCCGAATACAACGAGCCAAATGCTCCGGCGCTTTTTCTTCCAGAGAAGGGAAACCCGCCAGACAATCATCAATCACAAGCGGGCAGCGCTCGGCAAAACGACAGGCATCAGGAAGCTTGATGAGATGCGGCGGCTGGCCTTCGATGGGTTTTAATTTATCTGGATTATTCTTACCGGGTTTGGGAATGCATTCTATGAGACCCCTGGTGTATGGGTGCTTTGGATCTTTGAACAGTTTGTCCACCTGAGCCGACTCCACAATCGAGCCTGCATACATCACAGCTACATGGTGGCACATTTCTGCCACCACGCCAAGATCATGAGTGATCATCATGATGGCTGTGCCTTCCTCTTTTTGAATCGAACGCAAAAGCTCAAGTATCTGAGCCTGCACAGTCACATCGAGCGCTGTTGTGGGCTCGTCTGCGATTAAAAGTTTGGGTTTGCACGAAAGTGCCATGGCAATCATCACACGCTGGCGCATGCCGCCTGAAAATTGATGCGGATAGGCATCTATTCTCTTATGCGCTTCCGGGATTTTCACTTGATCCAGTACTTCAATCGCTCTTTTGCGTGCCTCACTTTGTTCCACTTTTTGATGCATCACTATAGTCTCGACTATCTTGGCGCCTACTTTATAAACAGGGTTTAGAGACTTCATCGG
>CAZEQP010000416.1:0-4124 GCA_964514345.1 uncultured Candidatus Obscuribacterales bacterium | reverse complement strand
AGCCGATTCTGTCAAAGATCGATCAATTTTGTATGAGTCCAGCGCGGACAAAAGAAAATCAACATGTTCAGCGGTCGAGCCCATTCCAAACAAAAGTAGGCAACCCTGTCCCAGTTGACTTTCAGGAAATACGCCGTTTCCTTCCAGATAACTTTTCAGTTTGCATGGTTTGACCAGCATATGCCAGGGATCTGTTCTATAACTGCCTCTCCAGACGGCAAAGCCGTTCTTCTCCCGCTTCTCAAAATAATGCCTGACTATTTGCGTGAGGTTGGAAACCCGTTCGACAAGCGATGAGCCGGCTGTTTCAAGCTGTGTGGCAGCGTGATCTATCGATGTCAAAAGTAAATAACTCGGGCTTGAAGTGCTAATAAAGCGCATTTGCGTGCGAACAGATTGAGCATCGATCAAAGAGCCACGAGAAATGTGCACAGTGCCGGATTGAGTCAAGGCTGTAAGTGTTTTGTGCCAGGATTGAACCACAATGTCGGCGCCTGAATGACAGGCGGATGTTTTGAGAAGATGCGCACCGTGAGCTTCATCCACAATCAGGGGAATATTTTTTTGACGACAAATTCTAGCGATGGATCTGACATCCGAGATGTCTCCGGAATAACTTGGTGAAACAAGTAAAACGGCGGCAAACTTTTCAATGTCATGATCATTTTCGGCCAGAGTTTTTTCAATACTGTCGGCTGGAACATGTGTGTAAATGCCCCACTCTTCATTCCAGTGCGGTTGATACCAGACAGGGGTGAGATTGGTCAGCATCAAAGCATGCACAGCCGATCTGTGACAGTTTGTCGGCAATAAAATTTTGTGCTTGCCTTTTCCTTTTCGCTGTTTGGCGGCAAGTATTGCAGCCACAATGCCGGCGGAGGCTCCACCTGTTGAAATAATGCTGTCGCCACTGGAAAAGAAATCAGAAATTCGAGACTCGAGATTTTTCAACACTCCAACCGGATAAGACAATTCGTCTAGCCCGGGCAATTCGGTCAAATCTAAATTGAGAGCCGGAGCGAGAGCAATTTCAGCATTGTTCTTGTGTCCGGGTGTGTGGAAAGAAGCAATTTCGCGATTCAGATGGTCTTTGACTGATTTGGCAAAAAGACTGCCGGATAGTACGCCGGTCTTATGTGCGTTCGTGGAAGTGGGCTTTTTATTCTGGGTCCTGGTGAACTGGGTCAATGACTCCATTCAGTTCTTAACTGCTTTTACTTCCTGAGTTGTGCAACCTGAGAAAAGGACTAATTCACTCAAAAGCCAGTATAGCACGCGAATTATTCTACATTAATAACTAGTGCAGCTATACAAACATAGATAAGTAGTCTATATATGATGACTGTAAAAATTATGAATTAGTGGAATGCTCTCAAATATGCAATCTTCGCCGTTTAATCTTTCAGGTTAGCGCTAGCTAAGATAGCCGCAATGCCAGAAAGACAGGGTTTTTCGGACGAATTGTTCGCTTAGCCGCGCTAGGTTAATTACATTCGGTTAATGTGGCTTTCTATCTCTATAAATACTGGCATTTGATTGTTCGATTTTGGTTGCTTCGGACTGTAAATTTGCGCACCTGTCGTGGTTTACAGCGCCAGGGTGGATTTGAGAAATGTCTTTGTGTAGCTCAGAAAGCCGGCAAAATGTCTGAAAAACCACCATTGCATCCCCGCTGCGGCATAGCTAGATTGAAATTATCACTAACCAATCACTACTTGCATCCGGTAAAGCCTACTCAATCACAGAAAACAGGAAACCTTCAGCCAAATAAGTCAAAGCCAGGAACTCAGGTTCCGGCGGGCTGAGTCCAGTGTTGAGGAACCTTAATCGGGTGCAAGCTAAATCCTTCTGGTCCAACAGGAGGTGAATGCCGATTTCACGCTGCGCACTAAACCCAGGCGCGGTGTTGATTTCGTTCGCTAACAAGCAAGTGCGGTTTGGATACTGCACTGCCAAACGTGGAGCAACTATGTACAAACTCGTTCAAGTAGATCTCTTCGGCACCCTCATCCAGGCTCTGCCGAAAGACCCTGTTTTAGATTTCCTCGACATTGTCGGAAATCGTTCGAGCCAGGATAAAGGGCTCGGCGTCGACCCCGACTCGTTCCTCATGGCATGCTTGACCACCGATGCCGGCAATCCCCGCGACTACGCCGACCTCATCACATCGAGGTTCGGTCTTGCCCGTCTTTCCGACCACCAGCTCAAGCAGTTCGAAAGTCTGCTGGAGGCGGAGCGTGCATGTGTCGCACAATTCTGGGATGTTCAACCGGCGTTGGAGGCACTTTCGAAGGCTGGGTTTATCGTCTGTGCGAACAGCAATCTCTGGCCGTTCGCCGCAGAACACATATTCACTCGCCTGGGACTGGCGAAGCACTTCCATACGGACGGACTGGTTCTGTCCTACAAGGAGGGGCGACGCAAGGACGATCCCGAAATCTACATGGTGGCACCTCGACGCTTCAACGTCGATCCCCGTGACAGCTTCTTCGTGGGCGACAGCCTGCGCAACGACTGTCTGGGGCCCATGAGTTTGGGAATCCGTCCTTTCCTTCTGGACAGGACCGGCGCATTTGATGGTCAGGTGGTTCCGGACGGGGTGACCCGTATCCGCAGCCTGCTTGACCTAACTCCTGCCCTTGTGGGCTAGCTGGGGGGAAGCGCCTACCTCAGCAATCTCACCAGGGATGCTTTCCGCGACTAGTATCGCGTAAACATCCTATCTATCACAGCTGGGCTATCAAGAAAGGTTTCTTGTATGAAAGCCCGGCATCATGACGAAAGGAAAGCTAACATGTTCATGTCAACTATCAGGGGGTCGTTCATCCCCCTCGTTGTGGCGATGTTCATCGGTTCCAGCCGACTGCGGGCTGTGATCAAGCGGCTGCCATGCCATTTCATAGTGGAGGAGCTTCAGAGGCTCTTTCAGTGCACGTTCTCGGGCAAGAGCGATCTTCCCCCGAACCTGCCTCACTATGACACCGGTCTGGTGGCGATGATCCTGCTTTGCGACCGGTTGACGACCGAAGCTGCGCTCCAGAAAGTTCGCCAGTATCTCGGCATCCCCGCTCACATCTGGATTTCTGCAGGTGGGCTGAAGGATCGCTGGGCCTGGACGGCGCAGTTGATTGTGCTTCCGTGGAAAGACATGGAGAAGCTGAAAAAGCTCTTGGCCGCCCAGGGTGGCTACGAGTACTCCATGAAGACACGGCAATTCTACCTGAAGGACGCTCATTCGGCCCGTCAGCACCTTGACCGGGGCCACCTCGAAGGCAATCGATTCACCATCATTGCCGAAGTCGAGGGTGCCTCGAAAGAGCTTCTCGAGCAGTATCTCGATGCGGCTATCGTGAAGGCGAAGTCGATGAAGGCGAGCCCGATACTTGCAGGCGTTGCCAGGGCGATGAACCTTGGCGACAACGACATATTGGTGCCCAATGCTTACGGAAATCAACGTGAGGGTGCCAGGCAGACGTTGTCCCAGACCGGCGAGGACCTCATCCTCTACGGTCCGGAAGTCGCCTTCAAGCGTTTCTTGCTGGAAATCACGAGCAATGAAGGACACCGCGCCCGGGACCTGCGTAAGGCTCTGGCGAAAGAGTGGGTGTCTGCAGAGGCAGCAATCGCCGATCAGCAGCGCAAGGCTGCCGAAAGCGGCGACCCCGTAGAGATCGACCGGACTTCCAAACTCACGGTCGTGAACATGCGGATGCATCTGCAAGGCATGCTCGAAATTCTGGAAGCACCCGATCGCTTCGCCGGATATCGCCCCGCCTACGAGGTGGCAAACATGGTCTACGAGTGGAAGCTCGTGCGGTCCATGTTCGTCCATCTCGACTGGGAGGCGGTGCTCCGGGATCAGAAGACTCGGCGTGACATCTCGCTATGGATTGGAGCCTACCAGGGCTATCACTTCAATCAGCTCCTGGCCAAGATCACGTCCGGCGAGTTCCAGCTTGAGACCCTCATCACCAGACTCGGGCAACTGGTGGACGCACACATCACCGACGACCAGCGGCTGCAGACAAGCTATCACAAGCGGAATCTGCGACTGATGGAAGTCCCGCTCTTTTCTCTGGACAAGGTGGCGATGGCGTTCTACCAGGAGTTCATGCCGGAAGCGA
>CAZEQP010000415.1:0-4136 GCA_964514345.1 uncultured Candidatus Obscuribacterales bacterium | reverse complement strand
AGAAATACAAGTGCGTGATGTTTTTCCATACGTTTGATGGAGTCAGAGTCGACTCGGGCAACAACTTGTTGCGAGTGGATTCTGTTCCAGCTTGTCGGGAAAATACCAAAACCTGAGGCTTGATAATGGTCCGCCACACCGGGGACCACGACTGCGTGTTTCCCAATTTCTTCTGAGAAAAAGTTCGCTGTGTATTCGTCTGCGTTGTGCAAGACTACACGAATGGCACTGTTGGAGAAAATGGTTCGCAATTCAGCTTCGGCTGCTTTGCCGCCTTCGGAGGCTACCTGAGAACAGTTCTGCAGAATGACTGTCAGTCCGCCGTTAGCGCCGCGGACGATAGCTGATAGTCTGCCCGCCAGGTCGATGTTCAAAGTTTGATATTCGTCAAAAAACGCGAACAACGGAAGTACGTTGACAGTACCATATCTGGTGTGCAACGCCTGTTGCAGTTGATAGACAAAACATGCAGCCAGAGATTCTGCGTCAGGTCCCAATGAAGCGGGAGCACCGAAAATCAGCACTGTGGGCTTGTGCATTGAAGCGCGCAGATCTATGTTTGAACGATGAGTTACATTTTGAATACTTTCATTTTTGAATGCACGCAAACGACCGCGCACACCCTGAATGTTTTTATCCCAGTCGGCGTCGGTTCTGATGATTGAAGAAAGACGTTGAGTCAATTCACCCAGGTCTGAGGCGTTCACATCCGGACGTCCTTTCATCTGGCGCAAAGACTCGACTATGTTGCGGCGGTTATTTACCAGTTTCATCAAGCCGAACGGATTGCAAGGCAATGGCTCAAAAGATGAAGCCGAGCCGTTTTCGTCTTCGCCGACCACCATGACTGCGCCCCATTTGAGCAACTGGCACAGACCTTCTATATATCCCAAATCGCGTTCCGCCCAGTGCTGCTCCTCAGCATCAAGTGAGTTTACGTCTTGCACTATGGATGAGGCAAATTCAACAGGTGACACGTCAAGCGGATTCCAGTGCACAGACTCTGAGTCGAGCGGATTGAAATACAAAGTATTGAATCCGGCATGCTTAGCTTCAGGCAACACAGTGTGTTTGAAGCCTTCTTTCTTTTGATCTAAGTTGGGATCGTTGGCTTTAGCTTCAAGTGCGATGATGACACAAGGCTTAGCCAGCAAAGATTTGATTATGGCGCGCATCAAGGTCGTTTTACCTGAACCTGACGGAGCTACTAAGAACATGTTTTTGTTGGGCAACCTTCCCATCGGTATTGTCACAGGCAAGTGCGTCCTTGCCAAAAATCCAAACGGAAGAACGACGCCGTCGGCATCGGTCCAGGTGGCGTTGGGATTGCGTTTGCCCAGACGACCATGCTTTCTCAAGTTGGGTGGGCATACAAACGATTTTTCATAATCGCGCGGCATCATGATGCCCAGAGGAGGATTGAATGTTCTTATCGTCTGCCAAGGGAACAAGCGCTTCTTGTGAGCGGCAGCGATAATCAGAGCCAATAGAACCAGTGTAGGCAACAGAATGGCAATTGAAGTGGCATCCAGAAAACCGTGAGGTTTTTTATGCGGCATGTTTCCATGCAATTGCTGCGGATGTTCTCTTTTTACCGATTCCATGCGCAAAGATTTGCCCAGAGGCTGAGCATGAGTGCCGAGTTGTTCTTGAGGATTACCTGTCGAATTGGCGGCAATATTATGAACAGGTGCTTGACCGTTGCCGTTGAGCATGCGGGCACCAGGTTGAATTAATGGATTTGTCTCAGCTGGATTTTGAGCCATTCCTTGCATTTGTTGCGGGTAGCCGCCTGCTTGCATCTGACCGGGCATCTGACCGGGCATTTGACCCTGCATTTGACCGGGCATCTGACCTTGCATCTGACCATAAACCTGAGCCTGGTCTTGGGTGTAAGGCTGGCTGTAACTGTAATCTTGTTGATGATTTCTGGGACCTATTTTCACACCGTCAGTCGGCATCAAAGGTCCGTGACTGGGATAATGCACCATAGGCTGATAGGGCTGCATAGTGGACATTTGACCGGGCTGCGCTTGCGGCAGCATCGGGCTTTGCATTTGGCCCGGAACAGGAATAGTGTGCATTTGCCCAGGTGCAGGCGCATAAGAGTTATTGGTCTGGGCAGAAACAAGAGCCGGGTCATGAACAGTCGAATAAGCATGTGATGGAGCCATTTGCTGCATCTGCATGCGTCTTTCGTATTCTTTAGTCGAGAGTTTTTCACCGGTATTGGAATCGGTGTACCCGCATGGGTTGCCTCTCTCGTCTGTTTGTACCCTGTATGTCATCTTGTCTGTCTCATTTGTTCTAGAAACGTTCTATACATAGAATCCTATCGATCTCTCTTGGCAAGGTCTATCGTAATTGCACGTAATCGGAACAAATTTCCTCGTATTTTTAAGATCCTTCACTAATGCCGGTGATTCTCACACCCTGGTCTGTTTTCTTGACCAGATATTCCAGTTTTTTGGGAAGACTTTGGCTGCCCTTACCCTCCATTTCAAGAACTTGTTCACCTTCCACTTCCACCACAATGGCTCCGTCAGGTTTGGTGCCTGCTACTTTGATGTTTTTGGTCTTAAATGAGCTCTTCAGACCGGATTCTTCGATTTGCTTAGCCAACTCAGGTGTCCACAATGATTTGCGATAAGCTTCGGCACAGGCAGGAGTCATCAATTGCATGGCTCTTTCCTGACTGTCGGATGCAGTGCCTGCGCTCATGTCCCAGCCGAATGGAAGCCAGGTTTCGATTAATGATTGGGCTTCCATAGAATTAGTTTGCACATAGTCAGCTGGAGGTGCCAGAGATAATTGCTGTCCGCCACCTGGTTCTTGCGCACCGGCCATCGGATTTTGACCGCCTCTGCGGGGACCGGTGCGTACATCGGTAGGTCTAAGTCCCGCTTCAGCCGCCTGGTCTGAAGTCATCATGCCATAATCAGAATTCAGTTTTTTCTTCTGTTCGCGTGCCTGTGCTCGGGCTGCTGCATGAGGATCCGGAGATCCGCCAACCAGAGCCATGATAAACATGCCGCCAAGAAAAGCGCATAGTGCCGTGCCTATGAGCATGATTTTGAATTTTTCACCGGCGTGATAATCGAACATCATTTTAACCAGCCCTCAATAGTTCAGGAGTAAAGGTCTCAGGAGTATAGCCCTGACCAAGCAAGTGGCAAGCCCAGCGGGCATCGCCGTTGCAAAGCTCGGTCATTCTGGCTCGCATCGGTTGATCTGTGTTTGGTTCTGTGGTTGCCACCCAGTATATGAAACGAGGCACAACCAGCCTGACTACACCGCGCGAAATCTTGTGATAGATAAGAAAGGCATCTGAATACTCGCGGTTTTTGCGAGTAAGGCTTCCTATCTGACTCATTTCTTGCGGAGTCAGTGCGCAGGAGTCTTTGATCAAATCAAAATTACTGGGGTCGTTGCCCAGAATTATTTTGATGGCGCTATTGGTGGCAAGACTTCTGGCTCTGTCGTCGCGCAACAAGTCACCCAGTTCCTGGGAAATGCCTATGAAAAGCAGACCCAAGTGGCGGCTTGTGCGTGATGCATCTTCAACCAGTACTTTGCCGCCTTCATATCGAAGCAGGCGCCACAACTCGTCTATACAAAATACGAATCTTGCCGGCAAGCCTTTTTTCATTTGCTCAAGCTTGTGGGCAGCAGCTGCACGCAAGACGAAGTCTGAGACAAACAATGTGACCACAGCCTCAAGAGTTTTGTCGTGAGCCAGGTCTGATGTATCAAACACTATGAGCTGAGAATTGGTCGGCAATGTGGTTTGACCATCAAAAAGTCTGCCGTAGATGGCTCCTTTGCAATACATGCTCAGCCTGCTTGCCAGATCTTCGCAGGTATCTCCGCGTTTTGTTCCTTTGTGTTGTATCCCTTCAGCTGTCAACCAGCAAACAAGATCAGATTCTGTTGGAGTTCTTCCTTCTTCGGCACAATCTTCATAAATGGTTTGAATACCTTTCATCAAAATCGGCTTCTCGTCTTTAGTGAGACAGGCTTCTCCTTTTTCACCAAGCATTACAGAGTGGAAATTGATTATTTTGATTATGTGCGACTCAGGCGGTTTAGCCGGGTCCACTTCTTTGCCGTCCGGTCCGATTAAGGGAAGATCGTAC
>CAZEQP010000414.1:0-4142 GCA_964514345.1 uncultured Candidatus Obscuribacterales bacterium | reverse complement strand
GATGAACTGTCTGATTTTCACCGAGTATGCCATCGCCAGTGGTGTACGCAAAATGCGTTCGCAAGCTCCCACATGATCTATTAGCTTTGCTCTTTCTTGATCCGCTTGCATAAAAGCAGATTGGGTCATTTGATTTTTATCGCAGGCGTCTTTCAACATTCCGCCCAGCATCATCGAAACAGCCGAGGGCATATGTTCTGTTTTGAAAAGTTCTTGAGCCGCCTGCTCTCCAATTAAATTTGTGACGTCGAGCGACTCTGTCTCACCGCGCAATCTCATGCGTGAAACATGCCCGAACACGGCTACCCATCTAACGAATTTGGAGCGCCATTCAGGATCGCTGGGACCGTAAGAGAGGGCATTAATCACCAGATTGCGGCTCTGGTTCACAATTCCGCCCCAGAGTTTGCGCCCTTCCCACCATCTGTCATAACCGGCATTAGTGCGCAACACAAGCAATAAACCGAGCGCGCCCCCTACTACTTCGTAAAGAGAGACGTTGAATCCGATTTGAAAACTGTGATGAGTCTTGGCGTAATGAGCGCCGAAACAAATGACCGTCGCTATAACCCCGGATAAGATCACATTGGGTAACACATGCATCATAATCGAGCCCTGGACGGCTACTGCCTGTCTCCAGAATTCTTTGTAAGGTTCGGCGTTCTCACTTGTGACGTCGTCGAGTATGTCTGTAGGCTTTTCTGTCATAAATTCCTGTTGCAACGAATTACATCTAAGACACCTGTAAAACCAGCCTATCAGAGATTTAGACCCTCTTTATAACATTAATTAGGCCTTTAGTTTAGTAGATACTTTACAGTTTTCAAGAAGATTGGGCACCTGTGGGCTTTGAAGCCGCTTAAATTTCGGTTAAATAGTGATAACTGAGTTACAGTAATCAAGTTCTACTCAAGCTTGAGAGCATGGTTCAATTTCAGCTCCAGGCTAAAGCGGTTCTTTTTGGGGAGCGAAAATGAAAAATCTAGGCATTATCACATCAGGCGGCGATTGCGGCGGATTGAACGGCGTAATAAAAGGCGCTGCCCTCACAGCATTGAGCAAAGGCTATTCCACCTGGATAATCCCCAATGGCTATGCCGGTTTGTATAATCTGATTGACCTCAAAGAACTCACCCAGTTGACCCACGAGCGTATCGAAGAAATAGACGTATTTCTTGCAGGAAGCGAAGCAGGCAACTCACGGGTCAAAATTTCAAAAATCAAAGACGACAAAAAATATGAGCGTATCAAAGACGGACTCAAAAAATTCAAGATTGACGCCCTGGTCATTTCAGGTGGCGACGACACCGGCTCAGTGGTGAAAGACCTTTCTGAAAACGGCATCCCCTGCGTCCATGCCCCCAAAACAATGGACCTGGATCTAATGCCTTACAGCGTGGGCGGCGACTCGACCATCAATCGTATACAGGAAGAAGTGCGCGACTTGCGCACTACAGGAAGAACTCACAATCGAATAATCGTGCTTGAAGTATTCGGCAGATACGCCGGTCATACAGCTTTTAGAGGGGGTGTGGCGGCTGATGCCGATGCCATTCTTATCCCGGAAGTGCCTGTTGATTTCGATGTTTTGTACAAACATTGCAAAGATGCATTCATAAAGCGCATTGAAAAATCAGATGTAAAAGCCGGCACAGTCATGGTTGTCGTTGCAGAAGGCCTGCGTGACGCCTCAGGCAATGAACTTGTCGACATGAGCTCCGAGCCCGATTCATTTGGTCACCGAAAGCTCATGGGCGCCGGAAAATATGTGGTCAAACAAATCGAGGACCGCATCAAAAAAGACCCCGAAATAAAAGAATTCATGAAGCGTACAGGCCAGTTTGTGGAAGGCGTTTATGAAATTCCGGAAGTTCGAGATATCAGACCCGGTCACCTGGTCCGTTGCGGATTTTCATCTGCATACGACGCCAATTTCGGACTGGAAGCAGGCGCTGCTGCAGTCGAGCTTATCTCGCAAAATATTTTCGGGGTGACAGTGGCATCGTTTCAAGCCGGTCAGCTAAATTATATGGATGTGAAGGACGCTATCGTGCAAAGACATGTAGATTTGAATGATGTGGCTATTTACGAAAATATGGGTGTGTCATTTGGCCGCAAACCGGAAAAGGCAGTCGTGAATGCACAAAAGATCTCTGGAAAGCCTGCTCGGGCCTACTAAATCTGAATTTAATTCGACCGGCTCGACTGGCTCGACTGGCTTATTCTGCTCAAAACTGCGCGTGCTCCATCGCGACGAGAATTTAATTGCAGTGGACAAACCTGCCGGAATGATCGTGCATCGGGGCTGGGATAAAGACCCTGTTACAGTAGCCGATATTGTTCGCGATAAAATCGTGGGTCATCAAGTTTTTGCCGTGCATCGGCTTGACCGGGGAACAAGCGGTGTATTGTTATTTGCATTGAACAAAGAAAGCGCGCGCAAAATGCAAGATTTATTCAATTGCGGCGGTGTGATAAAAAAATATATCGCCCTTGTGCGCGGTCATCTAAAAGAAGAAATTTTTGTTGATCATCCAATCAAACAACGTGAAAAAGATGATCGTATAGACGCGCGAACTCGCTTCATTCCAGTGGAAATTTTCGAGCGTTGTTCTCTGGTGGAAGCATATCCTGAGACCGGTCGCCAGCACCAGATACGACGCCACTTAAAACATTTGAGTCATCCTATAGTGGGTGATGGTCGATACGGCAAAGGTGATGTTAATCGCCATTTTCGTGAAACTTTCGGATTTGCTAGAATGGCTTTGCATGCTGAATCTTTGCATGTGGATGGACTGAAGATTGAATCTCCCTTCGAAGGATTTTTTTAGACGCAATTCTAACGCCAGATCACTGGTCCTCAAGAAAAATCGCTTTTACGATTGTTTGCACTCCGGATCTATATCTAACACTATCGTTAGATATTGTGTGCGTTTCGCTCACATTCGTAAAAAGGTGAAAAAGGAAACCCCCTCAAAGGTAGTAAGAAATTTGTACAAAATCAGCTCTAAAGATAAACTATGAAAATCTCCACTCAAAGAGTTGATTGAATTATGAATTTGAAAGAAGTCATGTCAGAGCTTGAATCGCTCGGCACCGAACAAAACAGAAAGACTTATCAAAGACACGGCTCAGGTCCGCATCTGTTTGGTGTCAGTTTCACCAATCTGAAAGCACTGGCAAAAAAAATCAAGTCAAAAAAAACAAAAACAGAACATGAACTTGCCATCCAGCTCTGGGAGACAAAAAATGTAGACGCTCAGTCGCTTGCCACAATGATTCTGGACCCCAAAAAGCTGGATCAAAAAACAGCATCAAAATGGGCTAATGGTATAGATTACAGTTTGCTTGCCGGACTTCTGGCAGGATGCATAGCAGAAAGCAGTTTTGCTCAGACTGTTATAAATAATTGGACAGATTCAAAAGACGAGTATATTCGTCAATGCGGTTATGACACTCTGGCTCACAGCTTGAAAAACAAGCACGACATTAGCGACACTGACTGCAAGAAATTTCTGGGCAAGATTGAAAAAGAGTTGAAAACTTCACCCAACAGAGCCAGATATGCAATGAACGGCGCCTTGATTGCAATCGGAATTTACAAGCCGGATCTTACCGAAGAGGCGCTTAGATGCGCGGATCATATCGGAACAGTTGAAGTCGACCACGGGCAGACAGAATGCAAGACTCCAGATGCCAGAGCGTATATTTTGAAAGCTTTGAGCCGCACACCGAAGACAAAAGTTTTAAGTAAAAGATGAGCCAGTTGGGAATAAATCCGACATGAGCGATTTAACGATAGATTGTCCAAATTGTGCCGAGTCTGTGAAGAAAAACGCTGTCTCTTGTCGTTTTTGCAATTATGGACTTTCAGACAAGCATTACAGAGATTGCGATTCTTGCGGCGAACGCATAAAAATATCTGCCAAATTGTGTCGATTTTGTGCAGTGCCGACAAGGGCACCCCTGACAACCTTGTCCAAACCGATTACTGCAGGGGTTTACGGTGAAAGCGTCAGACAACAAGTTTTTGAAGTCATAGTACGTCAAGCTATGGCAGGAGTACCCTGGCGCCAGGTTTGTCAGGGTCCGATGCAGGTTAACGGCATCACTTTCGAGGAAATAGAAGAAGAGCTGAAACG
>CAZEQP010000413.1:0-4153 GCA_964514345.1 uncultured Candidatus Obscuribacterales bacterium | reverse complement strand
CACCACAATCAGGCAATTTCAGCCCGCCTTTCAAAGCCATTGAATATTTGAAAGAGCACGGACATCCTCCCGGCAGAATGTTGAACGAAGCCCTTTTCGGAAGTGTGATGACCTGGTATATGGACGATAACCGTCCTGATTTATTTATCGATGGCAGATTTCATTTATACGATCCCAGGCTGGTAAAAGAATATGTAAGCGCTCTTCTGGCAGAAAAAAATTATCCCGAATTTTTGAGCAAACACAAAATCACCTGGGTATTTCTTCCCGCCTGGAGTGCGCTCGCTCAGAAGCTCCGCCAGGATTCGTCTTGGAAAGTTTTGTATAAAGACGATTCGGCTGTAATTGTGGAAAAATCGCGAAATAATCTTCCCTAAGAATCGCCGAATTTTCGATGAACAATACAAAAATCTAACGCAGATCAGTGGGGTCTTGGAAAAACAGCCTCTTACGAATGTGAGCACTTTGCATACATTTCTAACGATTTTGTTAGTTATTGTGCCAGGAGTGCAAACAATCGTAAAACGGTGAAAAAAGAAACCCCACTAAGGGCAGTTAGAAATTCGCACGTTATTTAGTCTTGTGTGATGCAATTTTATGCATCACACGGCTAAGTATAAGATCCATCTAGATTACGAATAGTCACTTCACCGGCATAGACTGTATGCACACCGTCAGCGTTGCGCACCAAAAGAGCGCCTTGTTCGTTGATGTCCACCACTTCGCCTTCGATATTTTGATTGCCCGACTGGCAGCTCACATGCTGTCCTATATTCACTGAAAGATTTCGCCATTCATCCAGAATTTGATCTTTACCGTCAAGACTCAGGATTGAATAATATTCTTCCATCTGGCTCAAGATTTCAGCCACCAGTGAATTAGTACTAAATTCGGTATCAACAAAACGACCCAGCCAGGTCATTTTTTCTTTCAACTCATCCGGCACCGAATTCTCATCATGCCGGACATTAATGCCGATGCCCTCTACTACTGCCGGTTTTTGCATCTCGACCAGAATGCCGCCCAGTTTTTTTCGATCATAAATAAGATCATTGACCCATTTGAGTCCGGCAATAGCACCACACTCACCCAAGATTGCACGCGAGCATGCTACACCTGTGGCAAGTGTGATTAGAGGCAAGTCCTCCATAGCTAAATCCGGTCGCAAAATGATACTGAGATAAATGCCTGAATCAGGCGGCGACACCCAGTTTCGTCCAAGACGCCCGCGTCCTGCTGTCTGCTCACGAGCAAGAACACAGCTTCCTTCTGCCGCCCCGTCACGTGCCAGATCCAGAGCGCGCTTATTGGTCGAATCAATCGAGTCCCAGACTTCAAGCACAGCCAGTGGCTCACGCCCCAGCATGTCTGTTTGAAGCAGGGACCTGATTTTTTCAATATCGAGAATTTCGGACTGGCTCAATTAACTTTTGGTGGCAGCAGCCTTGATAGTTGTTTCGACCAGATTCTTGCCTTCAATCAATTTGTGAATGGGGCATTTGTTGGCGGCGCCTTTAAGACTTTCCACCTGCTCGTCTGTGAGTTTGCCTTCAACAGTCACTTCACGAGTGATTTTAGGAACTGTGCGACTTTCATTTTCTGGGTCGGCAATTTTCTCTTCTTTGAGTTTGACCGAAACACCTTCCAACGGAATCTCTTTCTTTTTGGCATACATCTGCACAGTGATGGCAGTGCAAGCGCCGAGTGCGCCAAGCAAGAGTTCATGCGGATCTGGAGCTGTATCGGTCCCGCCAAGATCTACAGGAATGTCACATGCAAAAGCATGTTTTTCTGCTTTGATTTCTTGTTTATGACCTTTGGATGTCGATTTTACTGTTACAGAAGCCATGAGAACCTCCCACTAAGAACAATTGGCGTGATGCCGTTTATGAGTCCATAGATATTACACGAAACTGTATAATTAAGGTCGTGAGCGATTCAATTAATTCACATGCATTCATTAAAGAAACAGCCGAGCTGCTGAAAAATGCCCGACGCGTTTCTATTCTTACAGGCGCCGGCGTTTCAAAAGAAAGCGGCATCCCCACTTTTCGCGATGCGCAGGTCGGGCTCTGGGAGAACTACAGACCTGAAGACCTGGCCACACCGGAAGGTTTTTTGCGTGACCCTGACCTGGTGTGGCAATGGTACGACTCTCGCCGCAAAAAATTGCAAGAAGTCATCCCCAATCCCGGTCATTTCGCCATGGCTGAGCTTGAAAAGTTTGTTCCGGACTTGAGCGTCATCACTCAGAACGTAGACGGGCTGCATCAGCAAGCAGGCTCCACCACAGTGCTTGAATTGCACGGAAGCATCACAACTTTTAGATGCTTTGCCAAGGGTCATCCGATTGCCACTGACAACATAGAATTCGGGCTCAAATCTCCCCCCAAATGTGACTGCGGCTCGCCTTACCGCCCGGGAGTGGTCTGGTTCGGTGAAAGCTTGCCGTCTGATGTACTTAACAAAGCCATGAAACTGGCTGAATCAAGCGATATCTTCGTTGTCGCAGGCACCTCAGGCATTGTGCACCCTGCCGCATCGCTTCCTTTTGTGGCAGCCGGCGCTGGAGCCAAAGTTATCGAGATTAATCCTGAAGAAACACCCATAACTGATTCTGCTGACATTTTCCTGCAAGGGCCATCCGGGGCAATATGGCCTAAAATATTAGGTCTTCTAAAGTCCTAGTTAACCCAGGGGAAATTTTTATCCATGGATAAGTATCTGCTTTCTATCGACCAGGGAACCACAAGCTGCCGCGCCATTGTTTTCGACCTGAAAGGCAAAGCAGTTGCCACCGGTCAAAAAGAATTCACCCAACATTTTCCCAAACCAAGCTGGGTAGAGCATGACGCCAACGAGATTTTCGATACTCAAGTCGAATGTATCAAAGACGCAGTCAAAAAATCAGGCGTCAAACCGGAACAGATTGCCGCAGTCGCCATCACTAATCAGCGCGAAACTACTGTAGTCTGGGACAAAGATACAGGCAAACCCATTCATAAAGCCATTGTCTGGCAGTGCCGCCGCACCAAAGATGTGAGCGAGTCTCTAAAAGATGTTCCAATGTTCAGAGAACGCACAGGTCTTGTGCCTGACGCATATTTTTCCGGACCAAAAATAAAATGGCTTTTGGACAATGTTTCGGGTGCCAGACAGAATGCAGAAAATGGCAAACTGGCATTTGGAACCATTGACACCTGGCTCATCTACAAACTGACAAAAGAGAAAAATCATCTCACCGAGCCAAGCAACGCCAGCCGCACACTTGTGTATAACATCCGCACCAATCAGTGGGACGACGAACTTTTGAAACATCTGGAAATACCCAGAGGCATGATGCCGAATGTGGTGCCGTCCAATTCCAATTTCGGGACAACAAACAAAGACATTGTTGGATTTGAAGCACCTATTTATGCCAATCTCGGAGACCAGCAAGCCGCCATGTTCGGACAGGTTTGTTTCAAACCGGGTGAAGCCAAATGCACATACGGCACAGGCAGTTTCTTACTGGCTAATATAGGCAATGAAGTGAAACTGGCTGACGGTCTGCTTACAACAGTTGCCTGGCAATTTGAAGGTGAAAAACCTGTTTACGCATTTGAGGGCGCCATCTTCATAGCCGGGGCCGCTGTTCAGTGGTTGCGCGACGGTTTAAAAATCATAGAATCCAGCGCCGAAACAGAAAAAATGGCTAAGTCAATAGAATCAAACGACGGTGTTTATTTTGTCCCCGCACTTGTTGGCATGGGCTCACCCTGGTGGAATTCAGATGTGCGCGGCACAATCGTTGGACTCACAAGAGGAACCGGACGCGAACATTTTGTGCGAGCCGCACTTGAAGCCATGACATATCAAGTTGCCGACGTAGCCTCCGAAATGAAAAAACACGGAATCAAATTGTCCAAACTTCGTGTGGACGGTGGTGCCACCATAAATGAATTTTTGCTTCAGTTTCAATCGGACGTTTTAGAGATAGACGTAGAGCGCGCAGCTCAAGCTGAAGCGACTGCCTGGGGTGTAGCCCAGATGGCCGGCTTAAAAGCAGGCGTATTCAAAAACTTGGACGAATTGCAAAAACAATGGCAAGTTTCAAAAGAAGTCCATCCCAAAGTAGATCGCAAACACGATTATGAAGGATGGAAACGTGCCT
>CAZEQP010000412.1:0-4164 GCA_964514345.1 uncultured Candidatus Obscuribacterales bacterium | reverse complement strand
TCGCCGTCATCTGCAAGCACTGGCAATTGCGCCGAGGCCACAAGTGGTATGCATGCCAGTAAATAAAGAGCTTTCATAGTTCCAATATAGCCCAGGATCGAATTATTAATATGACCGATAAGGTAATATTTTCTTCTTAACAAGCTTGAATTGAGGAATCCTGCGCCATGGACTGGTTTTTATTAGCCCTTTTGACCGCCTGTATCTGGGGCACCGCTCCTTATTTTGAAAAAAGCGCCATCGTGCATATCGAAAACATTTTCGCCGCCATTTTTTATCGAACTATAGGCGTGTCGCTGGGCTTGCTTATTCCTTTATGCAGTTCTGAGATTCGAGTGGCGGTGGCAAACGTTCCTTTCAAAGCTGCTGCATTCATCGCTTTTGCCGGATTTTGGAGCAGTATCGCCGGACAATTGACTTATCTCACGGCATTGCGTCATGGTGAAGTATCAAAAGTGACGCCGGTCGCCGCGGCATGGCCCATAGTGGCATTTATTGTGGCATTATTGTTTTTAGGAGAAGCGTTCACAGTCAAAAAATTGGTCGCTTCCATTCTTGTGGTGGCAGGGATTTGTTTGTTGCGGAGTTGAGCTTATAATTAATCCTTAACTGGAGACGCCAAGTGCTCAATCTTTTCAAAATTGTTGTTGCAACTTCATTCGTTTTTACTATCACGTCGTGCTCTAAAAATTCGGATGAGGTCTTTCAAGATCAAATGATTCAAACGACAAGCAAAAACTTGAAGCCGCCAAAAAGCTTATGGCGGAAATGAAATAACTCAATATATGAAAAGGCATCTTACGATCATAATTTCACTTGCAATAACCGTAGCTCTTTCTTCTTGCACAGCTCATCGCGATGAACAGGCAAAGCTTCCCGATTCCCCGACAAATTATGTTTCCTGGGGCGTGGACGAATTTGAATTATTCGGACTTACAAAAGATGAACTTGAAGCAAAGTACAAAGACCGGATACATTTTGCACCTAATTATTCAAAAGCGATAATGAACGACGCCAAAAACAATTGCAAAACTTTTGTCGGACCCACTTTCAGGCTTAGGTATAATGATGGCAAAGTGGTGGCAGTGCAACGAGTGTTTGAAGCTTGTGGAAAGGATTTTACAGGACCTGTATTCGAATCCAAAAAAGAGGCACTGGAATTTGCAATCAAAGGACTAACAGGTGCAAAAGATCCCAAAGACCAGGAGAAACTGGCATCGGCAAAAGAGGCATTGGAAAAACTGAAATGACCAGCATCCTCTTTTGTTATTCAAATACAGGCGGCGGACACAAGTCGGCCACTAAAGCCATAGTTGCGGCTATTCAAGAAGTTTGGAAAGACAAGGTTGGCACTGAAGCACCAAATATAGTGCTGGAAGATATTATCGAGCACAGCAATAAGCTGAACGGTTTTTTTGTCTTTCTGTACAATTTTCTTTTGCGCTACAAACAAGACTGGATGAAGTATTACTTTAACTTCATTGAATGGACCAAACCGAACAGTTCCGATTTCGGTTATGCGATGTGCTCCTGGTATATCAAAAAGGTTTATGCCGAGTCAAAGCCTGACGTCATAGTTTCAGTGCATCCCATGGTGAATCATTATCTTGCCCGCTGCTTGAAAGAAATGGGTATGACAGACACAAAGCTGGTCGTTGTGGTCACAGATCCAAATGGTAAATTCTGGACCGGCTGGGCCTGTCAGGATGCGGATCTGACTATCGCGCCTAATGATCTTGCAAAACAGCGATTAATGAAACTTGGACTTCCTGAAAATAAAATCAAAGTAATCGGCATGCCGGTAGAGCCTGTTTATACTCGTCCCGCGGCAAAAGACAGACAAACATTTCTAAGCGAATTAGGCTTGAAGAACGATGTCTTCACTGTTTGTCTTACTGGCGGCTCTGTCGGTGGTGGCAAAATAATCGATATGTACAGGTCACTCAATAAGTGTCAAAAAGAAATTCAAATTGTGGTTCTGTGTGGAAAAAATCAAAAGTTATTTGAAAGTCTTGAAGCGGAAAAGAGGTCCTCACCTCATCCAACCGTTGTACTGTTGTTTGCAGAATCAATGTCTGACGTTATGAATGCATGCGATCTGCTAATCACCAAATGCGGTGGTTTGACAACATTTGAAGCGATAGCTCGACGCATCCCCATGGCGATTGACATGATAACTGAGCCCATGCCCCAGGAAGAAGACACCGCTCGTATGCTCCTTGAAACAGGTCTGGCAAGCCCAATTGAAAAGCCTGATGACATTGTCGGTATTGTTGATGCTATGGAATTCAATTTGAATAATCACAAAAAACCATTGCCTAAAGAGCACAATCTTGATAGAACTAATGCTGTTTTTGAAATTGCAGATGAAATAATCGCTAAGTGCTGAAATGACTGAAAAAATCGATATTGGACTTTTGACTTGTGAAGCTTACCCCCAGCTGCAAAGTGATTTTGTTCTTTTGCAGGACGAGTTGAAAAAGCAAGGTCATAGCGTTCGACCTGTTATCTGGAACCATATGGAAGTGGATTGGTCCAATTTCAAAAATCTCGTTTTTTGCTCAGTCTGGGACTACACCAAGAATTACAATCTCTTCTATAAGTGGCTCTCGGCAAGAGAAAAACAGTGCAATCTTATTAATTCGGCGGAGATAATTCGCTGGAATTTGAATAAGTCTTATCTGCATCATTTTGAAAAACACAAAATTCCGGTTATCCCCACGGTCTGGATTTATGAAGAAAATCAACTTACTTATCTCAATCTTGAATGGAGTGATGTAATTGTGAAACCTTCTGTTGGAGCGGGTAGCTCCGGCATGAAAAAATTCGAGTCGCTGAGACAAATTGATAAAATAAAGTCGCATATTCAATTTTTGCTTGAAGACTGTAATGTGATGATTCAACCGTATCTTGAAAGCGCCGACTCATATGGCGAGACTGCAATGATCTATTTTGACGGCAAGTTATCTCACACAGTGAAGCGTCCTTTAGGTGGACATAAAGGCACAGCTGATGAAAGGGTTGCCACCGCCACTCATATTGAGCCGACCGAAGATCAGCTTGAAATAGGTAAAAAAGTCATTCAGTGTTTGCCTTTCAAGCCGACTTATATTCGTATAGATCTTTTGAAAGACAAAAATGACAAAGATGTGGTGCTTGAGGTGGAAATGATCGAGCCGAGTCTATTTTTGAAAACATCAAGTGCAGCTGCAAATTATGCCAATGCTTTGAAGGGCTGTTTGGTTTAGATCAATGCGCTCTAGCGTTTGAGAAAATGGATGACCTTTTTTTCCATGTCTATAGTGTACTGCCAGCCGCTTAGCATTTGCTGTCCCAAAAGCGGAAGGTCTTCGTGATCAACCACATCCAGTGCCAGATCCGCGCTCAGATTGATTTTGTCGATAGGACCTAATCTGACTCTTCCGATTGTGAATGAATAGGCAGAGCCGCTGCCTGATACACCTACAGTAGTTATGCGCGTTGCATTATAAGGCACCTCATCAATACCAAATTTTTTCAACTGCGCCTTGCTTTTAAAGGCGATGCCACTAGCCGTATTGCCCGTGTCGAGCATCATCGGCCCTTTTTTGCCGTTCACTTCCACATCGACAATGATACGACGACCTTCTTTTTTGAAAGTAAATGGCACAGAATAACCCTGGCCGGCAGCAGTAGACATGCCTTTCTTCCTGAATTCAATGCATTTGGCGCTATGGTCGATTGTGTAATCAAAATCTTTGAAAAAGCTCTGACCGAGCAACGGTCTACTTTGAATCTTCTCGTATATTTTTACTCTGGTATTTTCTCTGATAATAGATCCGACCTGCACTGTGGCGTTGATATTCCAATAATCTATCAAAGCCATGTTGGAAGAGCCGCCGGTTTTTCCGTCTGCCTTACCTTGTGGTATCACCAATCCCAGTCCTTTTGCCATTTCTTTATCTATGCAAATTCCTGGCGCGCCGGTGTCAAAAAGCAAGGGAATGCTTCGCCCGTTTATGCGCACATTAACTGTAATGTCTTTGCCGCTGGATTCATAAAAAACTCGACTGGTGGCAGGAGTGTTAGCCGAAAGTTTCGAAGCGACAGCTTGAGGATTATCGTCCTCCACTGAATCGTCGATTCCGTCGCCCAGTGTTTTTTCTTTCTTAGCAGTTTTTGTTT
>CAZEQP010000411.1:0-4173 GCA_964514345.1 uncultured Candidatus Obscuribacterales bacterium | reverse complement strand
AAGATACTGGACAAAATGCTTGAAATAAATAATAAGTTTGCTCCCACTTATGTGCACATGGCACATGTGGCTTTCAGTGCAGGCGACGAGAAAGAAGCTAAAAGACTGATCGATAAAGCTTACCAGTTGAATCCTTATTCTGAACTGGTCAAAAGTTATTATCCTTACGATGCCGCTAAAATGAAGACTTCGGTCGTCTCAACTTCCGCAGCACATTAGCATAAACTCTCTGCATGGTCTCGGTCGACTCAATCGGATTGAGGTCTTCGCCGTCCACATTCATCCGTTTTTCCAGAATCTTCTTTTCCATCGGATCAAGAGTGCACATTATTGCTTCTGCTTCTTTCCTGCGTCCCTCTTGAATCATTTCCCGCAGTTCTTGCGGATCTACAAGTTCAATTTTCATTTCATCCAGAAGTAGTCCGATTCTATGTGCCACCACTTCACTCATCACAAATGAAAGACGCGCCGGGTGATCCACAACTTCGATTAGACTGTTTACGGCAAAATCAAGACTTTCCACTCCCGCTTCGATAAGCTCAATAAGCGGAATTCCAAGATAGTCATATGAAAAAGCTGTATTCACAGCCAGAGGAATATAAGCTTCTTTCAAGCGCTCTTTGGCTTTACCGGCATCCTGTCCGCCGTGTGTCAGCTTCTCATGGATTTCCCATTCGTCATTCATGGTTAACAACGGCGATTCAAGCGCTTTCTTGACGACCGGATAAGCCGGATCCCTTTTATCCAGCCGTTTAAAATTGTCGGCTAACTTTTCCAGCCTGGCTTGATATGGGTCGCTTCCCAAAGGTGTGTAATCTCCTGTCGTTCGGACATTATATTACATATGTTATAGTTGTGAGCCTAAGGTTTCAGGAGTTCTTATGATTGGACTGAGCACTTATAAAGTGACGGCAACCCCTCGCGCGGGCGGGGAGGAAAAGTTGCTTGGCATGTTCATGATTTATGACCAGGCTCTGACAAAAGCCGCCAACAGGGTAATGGACGATCTGACGAGTCTTCATAAGCCGGGGCAGTCGGCAAAAGAACTTTTTGATCTGTGGTGCATTGAGGGCTTTGATATATGCATCGAGCCGGACGACAATGTGCCTTACAATTCAGCCAATCTTGCTCGAGGACTGGTACCACAGGTGGCACTAGATGTTTCTTTGCCGGTGCTTATAGAGGTGACTTGCACAGACTGTTTGATTATGCCTTCAGGCATGGCTTCTCCTGCTAAGAGCTGGACCTTTTTTGTGTTTGCTCCTGCCGTTTATGAGGGCACTGTGAAAAACGAAGGAGACGGTGTTGCCGGTCTCATGCTCCGCGCCACTGAAATTGTGTATGAAGATATGAGCGCTCATTCTATGAGCACAGAGGGCTCAAGTTACAAATTGCTCGACATGAAATACAGGATTGTCCCGGTAACAGAAGCCGATTCTGCTACTTCAAATCCTCAAAATCAGACAATTTATTATGTTCAGCTGGACGGCACTTTCGGCAAAGCGCCGCCCATGCTGCCCTGAGTCCAAAATAAGCCATAAGTCCAAATACACTGGGCTCCAGTATTTATGCTAAGTGCAAGAGTAGTAAAAATCTGGAAAGGTCCAAATTATGGAAAAGTTTTATCCGATTATAGATTTTCATTCGCATGTGGTCAGTCCTGCCGAGCTTGTGCGGCTCTGTCCGGAAGACCAGAAAACGGCGTTTTTCAAATATATCGTGCCCGCCATCGAGCGTGTAGCACATTTCAGCGAACCGGTGCATTACCGGTTTTTGCGTTATCTGGCATTAAATTTCAACGACAGGCTCAGTCTTTTAGCCTGGGGATATTGCGGCGAGCTGGGACTGATGGAGACTTTGCGCCTGTTTAAGACTTATGACTACAAGCGTCTTTTGCATAGCATGGAGCAGAACCACGTAAAACACACAGTCATTTATTCGCTTGAGCCGGTCACTTACACAAATGAGTTGCTTGAGCTTACAAAAGACCACCGCGACAAAATAACAATTTTCGGCTCAGCCAGCATGGACATTAAGGACAAAGCCGCTTATCTGGAGCCGTTTTTGAAAAGTAAACGCATCGGTGGCATTAAAATTCACCCTATAGTGGGCGGATATTTTGGACACGAACTTTTACCCCAAACTAAGGATATAGCAGCTCTTGCCACAGAATATGACGTTCCCATCACCATACATACAGGTCATATTCCGGTGGAGCGTTTGTCCGGCTTGAAGGACCTGACCGATGTTCCGGCTCTTGAGCCTTTGATTGCCGCGTTTCCTAAATGTACTTTCGTTTTAAATCATATGGGCTGGGAGTCCTGGCGCAAAGCGTTTGAGCTGGGACAAAAATATCCAAATATCATGGTGGAAACGTCCTGGCAGCCAGCACGAAGAATCAGACGGGCAGTGGATAAACTGGGCTCACATAGAGTTCTGTTCGGTTCGGATTTTCCATTATTCCAACAGTGGCAAGCTCTCAAAGAAGCACGCAAAGCTCTAAGCGACAGAGAGTTTAAAGAAATAACTTCGCTAAACGCCATGCGATTACTGAAAATGGAATCGGCTCAACTGGCAACACAAAAAATAAGTTAGGGAGTTTACAGGGGCATGCACGAACTTGATACAGAAAGGATAATTAGAAGGACCAAACATTCCTGGAAAGTTGATTTCAATAAAATGTATGCAGACCTGCCGGACGAATTTGGCTTCAATCTGGATATATTGAAACGAACAGAATTTTTTTGCCGGTTCATGTACGAAGATTATTTCAAGGCTGAAACTATTGGTATCAATAACATTCCGGACAACGGTCCGGTGATTTTAGTGGGTAACCACTCAGGTGTACTGCCTATCGACGCTTTCATGTTTGTCACCGCTTATTTGAATTATCACAGAGCACCACGAAGGATACGTATTCTCGTTCATGATTCATTGCTTGCACCGCGCGGTCTGGGGCGATTTCTCAAAGGGATCGGAGGCGTGCCGGCCAAATACGATGTTGCCACCCAACTTTTGCATAACGATGAAATTACTTTCTTTTATCCTGAAGGTCCACGCGGAACGGGGAAAAAATACTGGGATCGCTACAGATTAAGAGAATTTGATTCAGGTTTTGTAAAAGCGGCAATCGAAACTCGCGCCTGCATCGTGCCTGTTACCACCGTGGGTGGTGACGAATTATATCCGATGCTTGCAAACGTAAAACCACTCGCCAGGGTAATGAAAATGCCTTACTGGCCAATTACTCCGACTTATCCCCTTTTACCTTTCACCTGGAGCTGCATGCCCTTGCCTGTGAGACTTTTGATAAAAGTAGGAGAGCCAATTTGTTTCAATTATCCTGTCGAGGCAGCCGAAGATCATGATCTTCGGCATCAGCTGACCCAGAAAGTGCAGTTTGAAGTCCAGAAACAATTGAATAGACTGCTCGCCGTCCGCAAAGGCCCTTTCTCAAAGTGGGACCTCGACGTCATCAGATAATTGCTGTTAAAATATCTGGATGCGGAAATACTTAGTTTCAGCCTTAGCCGGAATTTTGCTTGCTGCACCATCTGCGGTGCAGGCACAGGTGCAGGAAAATAGTGCACAACTTTCAGCTCCAACAATAAGCGATTTAGAGCAGCGCCTTTACCAGGTGGATCAAATGGTCTTGGGACGCATGTCCAGCCTTAATATTCCAGGTTACACGCTTGCAATAATCAAAAATGGAAAAGTGGTTTTTCAGAAACCCTATGGATTTGCTGATCTGGCTTCCAAACAACCTGTGACCAATGAAACAGTTTTTGGTCTGGCATCATTGACTAAAACTTTTACTGCCCTTGCCTTACTTTCACTGGTAGACAAAGGACTGGTGAATCTGGATGACCCGCTGGCTAAATATGTAGACAAATTGACTCCGCAATACCGAAATCTGACTCTGCGCCAGCTGGCGTCGATGACTGCAGGCGTGCCCAGTAAAGTTCCCCAGGAAGTGGACTGGAAAAATCAACTTTCCATTCTTGATCGGATGCCTCTGGCATTTGAGCCGGGAACTAAATCTTTGTATTCAAATTTCAGTTATCGCTTGCTTGGCTCTGTCATTACAAATGTGACAGGCAAAGACTATATGCAATACATATACGAGACTATTCTCAATCCCTTGCAAATGTCCAGCACCGCAACGACTGTCCT
>CAZEQP010000410.1:0-4181 GCA_964514345.1 uncultured Candidatus Obscuribacterales bacterium | reverse complement strand
TTTCATATACCGTCCAGGCAGGAGACACGCTGACCACTATAGCTACAGGAATCAAGAATGTCATTAACGCAGATTCGGCTCTTTCGACCGCGGGCATCACATCTACTTCTGCCGGAACCGTAGTGACTATCCGTTCGACTTCTCCGAATGCCACAACTTACAGCCAATCTGTAAGTGCTGGAGCGACTGAGACGATAACACTTTCAGTTAATCAAAACGCAAACATGATTGTCGCTATCGGCGGAACAAAAACCACAAGCGACGTGATCACCCTTGCTGTCTATGACGCTCAATTGCCCAGTGGGGTAAAAACCAAAACTTATACAGTCCAGGCAGGAGACAATCTCGCCGCTATTGCTACTGGAGTAACCACAGCAATAAATGGCGATACCGATTTGCAAGCTGCCGGGATAAGCGCAACTTCTTCCGGGACAATAATCACGATTCAGTCAAATTCTGTAAATCCGACAACTTACAGAGGCTCTTGCAATACAAACGGAACAGAAACAGTTTCGATGGGTCTGCCTCCAAACGGCGTCCAGACTGCCGTAATTGGCGGGACAAAAACAACAAGCGATGTTTTGACCATAACAGTTTACGACCCGGGACTTGCCGGCGGCTCGAAGGCGATAAATTACACGGTCCTTGGCGGTGACACCCTAACCTCAATTGCTTCCGGAATCGCGTCTGCGATAAATGCTGATTCAGCCCTCTCGACTCAGGGCATCACCGCTACATCAAGCTCAACCGTGGTAAATATCAAATCAACCTCTGTAAATGCCACCACATATACAAAATCTTTGAGCGGCGGTGCGACCGAAACCATCACGCTTGCTCCCGCTACAAATGTCACCGCTTATGGCTACAACAATGTCAATGCTTTAACCAGCATCGCTCCCGGTGGCGCTGCCCTTTTCAAAGGAACCGCGAACAAAGCTCTCAAATCTTCCACAGTAAATTCCAATCCAGCCACCCTTAACTGGTCTGAAGAATTCCAAGGCAATGCCACACTAAGCACAGGGAACAACAATATCCCCGTTGCCGTTACAGATGGTGCTAATAACACCAAGACAAATAACTATCAGGTTGTTGCAGGCACTGGCTCAAGCGCATCTCCTACTTTCGATGCGAATGGAAATTTGACCTTTGACGGCACCAACACCTATGCCTGGGATGCTGAGAACCGGCTGATTCAGATCACATATCCTGGAAGTGGGAATAATAGCCAGTTTACCTTTGATTTTTCAGGAAGAAATGTAAAAATTATTGAAAATTCTGGAGGTTCACCGACAAGCACAAAACAATTCATTTGGTGTAATAAAGATCGCTGCGAAGAAAGAGACGGGAGCGGTAGTCTTGTCAAAAAGTTTTTCTCTAGAGGACAAACGATAAGTGGAGCAAACTACTACTATTTCCAAGATCATCTCGATTCAACGAGAGAAATGACTGATTCAAGCGGAAACATACAAGCGCAGTATCATTTTGACTCATATGGTCGCTCGATCAAATTACAGGGTAGTCTTGAATCTGATCTTCAATACGCTGGATATTTCTATCATTTGCCAAGTCGTTTGAATCTTACTTTATATCGAGCCTATAACAGTTTCCAGGGTCGCTGGATTAATCGAGATCCTAAATTTGAAAAGGGTGGTATCAACTTATATGCATACGCATCAAACAACCCAATCAATAGGGTCGATCCACTAGGACTTTCTGCCCTTCCTTGGCAAAAGAGTAAGGAAGATTGTTATGATGATTGTCTTTTTCAGCTGAATAACTGCTTGTTCATTTGTATATATGTGCTAAAACTAGATATTCTTTATTGTCACCGCGTATGTTGGGAGTATACTTATATTCCTTGTTTAGAGGATTGCGACAAGGAATGTGGGTAAGATTGTTAAAGTTTGACATTGTTTTAAACTCGTAAATTTGGAACAGAAGGAAGATTTTCTCCATTGAAACAAGATGATAATTTGTTGATAGTGATGGAGCTTATGAAGAATGGCTCAGCACTCTGCGAATCGGAGGTTTTACGCCTCGAAGCGGAAATTGAAGACAATCCGGAAGATGTTCAAACTAGAGCTAAACTTATTGGTTTTTATAAAATTGGGAAAGCATCTCCCGATCTTCTAAAACATTACATTTGGTTGATTGAAAATCGGTCAAGCAGCCAATTAACATGGCTCGCTACGGCGAAGTTTCCTAGACTTTCAGAAAGGAATGTTGGAGCTTACTTCGAAATCAGAAATACATGGTTAACTTGTTTAAAGTCAAACCTTTCACAAATTGAAACAGTGATTGCGGCTGTAAATTTTTTTGAAATAAATAAAGATATTGAATTGGCAGAGAACGTTCTTCTAAGCGCGCTCCAGATCAGTCCAGAAAATTCGAGACTTTTATCTACTCTCAGCGGTTTTCGGGAGAACAAAATAAAGTTTGGACAAGGGTATGGGCCTGAAGCTTTAAATTATATGGAACAAGCAATGAAATTGGAGAAAAACGAGTTTCTGAGATTTGCGTATGCAATTAAATTACCATCTCTAGCGTTCCAAGCTAATCAATTCCAAATCGCAAAACAATATGCGTTAGCTCTGCTTGATTTTGCAAAGAAAAATGAATCTGATATAGCAAATTACGGATACGCCTTACATAAAGCCTTTACTGTTCTGGGAAAAATAGAGTTTCAAAATGGCAATTTACAACTTGCATATGATTATCTAAAAAAATCGACTGATATCCCTTATTCTTTTACTTATTTCATTGCTGGACCAGATTTGAGTTTGGTGGAAATGCTTAGAGATTATCCAAATTTCGAGTTAATTAGTTTAATTCAGGAATATGAGAGAGTTGGATTAGATCTCGTTCCGTTACAGAAACTGAAAAAACTTAGAGAAAGGTTGCAGCGCTAATTTATGTGTCGACGGCGATTAAAAAAAACAGACAAAGATTTTTCTCTGCGCAAGGCTGATTGGGCTTGTCGTGCTCCCCATGACATTCTCCCGAAATCTTGATCCATTTCAATTATGGATGAAAACTGGAAATGCGCGAAAAAAATTCAATCGAGGGTGTTCACAAATCGGTATACCTGCAATCCCGACAACCAAAATCCTTAAACAGCTCAACCACCCCAGCCACCGCTTCCATCACCAACATTTTCCCAAAAAACGGGTAGAAAGAATAATCACCCTCCGGCAAATTCTCCAAACCGATGAAACCCTTCCTCGAAAAACCATTTCTTGAAGATCCTGCCGGAATCACTGCCACATCATCTGCTGCTGTAATCAGCATCACATGCACCTCATCAAACGCAACTACATATACCCAAAGCGTAAGCCAGGGAGCGACAGAGACAATTACAAAAGGCGGCGGACCGACAGAGACCGCCGTCACTGCCATTACAACTGGTGCCGGCATGCTTTCGACCGTGCACAATAATGTGATTGCAAATTCAGACATAACATATCTGTATGACGCCCTGGGGAGAACCACGAACAGGTCGATAAACGGCTCAAGCAATTCGATAAACTGGGTTGACCTGCACCAATAAGTTGTTCCACTTCAAGCAGACAATTCCTCCGATTTAAATGAATGAATCGGAACGTGTCGACAACTTTGAGACACGTTTTCGAAATGATTTAGTGAAGTTCTCTCAGCGGATGCTCATCCTCACTCCACAGCGGCTCAAAATAGCTGTGCACCATTTCTTTTGTCACATCTTCTAGCTTTGCTGGTTTCCATTTCGGTTGCTTGTCTTTATCTACGAGCAAAGCGCGGACACCTTCGACGAAATCTGGGCGCATACAAAATTGCAGTGAAAGATTCAGCTCGGAGCGAAAGACTTCTTCCAGACTTTTGTTCTTGCCGCGCTTCAATTGTTCAAGTATTACATGAGCAGAGCCTGGAGAGCCGGTTTCAAAAATATTCTGTCCGGCTTCAAGCCAGTCACATTTATGTGGGCATGTGGAAAGAATTTCTTTAAACTGAATCGCTGACTCGATATTTTCAAACTTAGATAAATAGTCTTCGTGCTCTTGCACTTTAGAATGAAGGTTGCATTTATCTGTGCAAAGTTCAGTTAAAACTGAAGTGGTTAGTTCTTTGTTCTTCTCATTGGAACTAGTCCAGATCGTGCTGGTGAGTGCATTTAGCAACGCATCTTTCTTAGAAAAGGGTAGATAAAA
>CAZEQP010000409.1:0-4184 GCA_964514345.1 uncultured Candidatus Obscuribacterales bacterium | reverse complement strand
TGACTTGGTCTTTTTGTCCTGACTGGCAAACCCGGCCGCCTCAAGCGTCAGCGCTTCCACTTCTTCCGGGCTGAGCCCGGTTGTTCTTTGAATAGTAATGGAATGTTTTATACCGGAGCCGTGATCTTTGGCCGAGCAATGCACAATGCCGTCGGCGTCAATATCAAAAGTCACTTCAATTTTGGGAATTTGACGAGGAGCAGGCGGAATGCCTGTCAGGTTAAACTTAGCAAGAGACTTGTTGTCTGCTGCCAGTTCGCGCTCACCCTGCAAAACATGCACCTCTACTGAAGTCTGTCCGTCTTCTGTAGTGGTAAAAATTGTGGTACGGCTTGTGGGAATTGTTGTGTTTCGCTCGATGATACGAGTAAATAATCCGCCTGCAGTTTCAATACCTAAAGACAGAGGAATGACATCAAGCAATAATACGTCTTGCAAATCACCTGCCAGAATGCTTGCTTGAATTGCTGCGCCCAGTGCCACCGCTTCATCAGGATTGACCGATTTGGAAGGTTCTTTGGAAAAGAATCTTCTAAGCATGTCTTGCACTGCCGGGATCCTTGTCGAACCTCCAACAAGAATGATATTTTCAATCTGTTCAGGATGCAATTGAGCGTCATCTAACGCTTGTTGCAGAGGACCGATGCAAGATTCAACCAGACCATGAGTCAACTCGTTGAATTTGACTCTGGACAGTTTTGTCTCAAGATGCAGGGGTCCATTGTCATTTGCCGTTAAAAACGGAATATGAATTTCACTCATCATGGCTGAGGACAATTCAATTTTAGTTTTTTCGGCTACTTCCTTAATACGCTGAATAGCCATAAGGTCGTGAGACAAATCAATTCCGGTTTGATTTTTAAACTCGTTAATCAGCCAGTTGATTATACACTGATCAAAATCATCTCCACCCAGACGGTTATTTCCAGAAGTGGATTTAACTTCAAAAACGCCGTCTGTAATTTCAAGAATGGAAACGTCGAATGTGCCACCACCAAGATCGAACACAAGTATTTTAGACTGACTATCAAGCTTATCCAGACCGTATGCAAGGGCGCTTGCAGTAGGTTCATTGATAATGCGCAAAACTTCCATCCCGGCAATTTGTCCGGCATCACGTGTCGCCTGTCTTTGTGCATCGTTGAAATAGGCAGGAACGGTTATGACTGCTCTGGTCAGTTTTTCTCCCAGATACGCCTCGGCATCTGTTTTAAGCCGCTGCAAGATCATGGCTGAAAATTGCTCGGGACTGTACGCCACACCATCTATAGTGGCTCTTTGATTTGTCCCCATTTCGCGCTTGATACTTTGAATGGTCCGGTTCGGGTTAGTGACAGCCTGACGTTTAGCCGTTTGACCGACAAGACGCTCTCCTGATTTGGAAAAAGCAATCACAGAAGGAGTCGTTCTTTGTCCTTCCGAATTTTCGATAATAATCGGCCGGCCGCCTTCCATAATAGCTACGCAGGAATGCGTAGTTCCCAGGTCTATGCCTATAATTCTTTCGCTGACCATTCTAATTATTCGTCTTGGGTAGCGCTTTTAGAAACAGACTCAACGACTTGCGGATTGTCTTCTGATGAAATATCTCCAAAAATTTCTTCGCCTTCGCTTGCATCGACTTCAACAGCCGCTTCGACTGCTGCCTCAGCCTCGCCTTCTTCATAAGGAACGATGTCCTGGGTTGAAGAGTGATTTACCTGAGCTTCTTCTTGTGATTCTAATTGTTCGACTACAGCTTCTTCCACATATTCTTGAGCCGGAGCTTCTTCATATTGAACTTGCTCGCCTTGCTCTTCATAAACAGGTTGTTCCTGTTCGTATTCGACAGCTTGTTCTTCGACAGGTGCCTGAACTTCATCAGCCACCGGCTCCATTCCTTCAGGGGGTGCGGTCGCCACATTTACAAGAGACGGGCGCAAAACTTTATCTCCATAAACATAACCGGGTCTTAATTGCTGGAATACGGCTCCGTCCGGAACTTCGCTTGTCACCGCTTGCTGCACTGGTTCATGAAACTTGGGATCGAACTGGGCACCTATTACATCTAATTGTTTGATGCCGATTTGTTCAAGACACTTGGTGAAACGGTTGTAAACCATATTCAATGAGTCGAGCATCGCTTTGGGATCTGAAGTTTTGCCCAAATTCGCTTTAGCTAGATCCATGTCATCAAGGGCAGGCAACATAGTTTCGATTGCCTTTTGAATGCCCAGAGCCTGAAATTCCTCGCGCTCACGAGCCATACGCTTGCGATAATTTTCAAAATCAGCAGCCAGCCTTTTGTATAGCGACTCGGCATCCGATGCCTTTTTCTCCAGCTCAGCCACTTCGGCTTCCATTCTTTTGGCCAGAGCTTCAGTCGCCGCTCTTTCTCGGGCAGCATACTCTTCTTCTTTATCCACTTTCATGCCGAAATCCTGAGGATCAGGTTCTGCACCGGCATACATGGCACGATAAAAAGCCTTGGCCGCGTTTCTGTCCCCTCCTCGACTGTCCGAACGTCCTGGAGTGGACGAAGCAGCGGGGGCGGCTTGCTTTTCTTCTTCTTGACTGGGAGTCTGATTATCTTGATTTGAATCGCTCATTTAAACTGGGCACCAATGTGAGAGAGAAAAACTGTACGAAGGACAATATTATCCGATTTAGGCACTATAATGTCTTGATTTTAGTTTGCAAGAATCAGATCATTCGACTTTTGTAACTAAAATCTTTATTTTCTCTCATTAAAATTGGAGCCGCCTGACAAGAGCTATGAAAATAGACGCCAAACAAAAATTGATTATTTACTCACCAGGTGAATTTGGCGGCAAAAAAGGCAAAACTGGCGACGGCATCCTCAAATTTTCACCAGAACGTGTAAAAGCAGTAATAGATCCCAAAAATGCCGGAAAAACAGTAAATGAATTTCTAGGCTACGGCGGTGACGCGCCCATTCTGGCGACAGTGGAAGAAGCGGCAGCCCTTGGTGCCGATGCCATGTTATTAGGTTGCGCTTTCACCGGCGGTCGTATGCCCAAGCCGTGGCGCGACGACATCATGAAAGCTCTGAGTTTAAATCTTGACGTCATTAACGGTCTGCACGATTTTCTCTGTGACGACGCCGAATTTGTAGCCTGCGCAAAAAAACACGGCCGCCAACTTATAGACCTGCGCCAGTCTCCCACTGAAGAAGAATTGACCGTCGCCATGGGCAGAGCCCGCAATTGCAAAGCTCACATAATTTTGACCGTGGGGACAGACTGCAATGTCGGAAAAATGACTTGTGCCCTGGCCATTCACGACCAGTTAAAAAAATCAGGCAAAAAGTCTGCTTTTGTCGCCACAGGTCAGACCGGCATAGTTATAGACGGACAGGGCGTGGCAGTGGACCGGGTCATTGGCGATTTCATGGCCGGGGTAATGGAAACTCTGGTTCTTGACGCCGCTGAAAATGCTCAGTTCGTTCTGGTGGAAGGACAGGGATCACTTGCTCATCCGGGATATTCGGGTGTCACTCTATCTTTATTGCATGGAACCGCGCCTGACGCCTTGATTCTGTGCCATCAAGCGGTGCGGACCAGAATAGGCGAAACTGATTTTGCCATCCCCGAATTGAATTTAATGATAAAAACTTACGAGACAATGGCTAGTTTCATCCGCCCGGCAAAAGTGCTGGGCATCTCTGCAGACACAAGAGGTCTGTCCGAATCGCAAGCCAGAGACATTCTGACTAAATATGAAAATGAAACCGGACTGCCCGCCACCGATCCAATACGATTCGGAGTAGAACCGTTAATTAAAGCAATTGACAATCACTGCAATAAAGAGACAGAAATTTTATGCCGCAAATAAAACTCAGTTTTGAAAAACTGGTCCTTGCAACCAAACATCCATTCGGCATCAGCTATGGTACCAAGTCGGATGCCAAAAACATTCTGGTAAAACTTGAATATGACGGAGTCACAGGCTATGGTGAAGCCGCTCCCACTGCCTATCACGGCGAAACAATCGATACTGTCTGGGCATTGCTTGAAACCTGGCGGAACAAAGATATTTTGGGCAGTGATCCTTTTGCCATCACAGAAATAAATCAGCGTCTGGATAAATCAGTCAGTGAAAATTATTCTGCCAAATGCGCGATTGATGTAGCACTGCATGATCTTTCAGGCAAACTGGCTAATTTATCAATTGCTAAAATGCTT
>CAZEQP010000408.1:0-4187 GCA_964514345.1 uncultured Candidatus Obscuribacterales bacterium | reverse complement strand
AACCAAGCCCTCTCCTCCTTTATCGAAAGGACATGACTCAGCGCAGGACCAGGACTGTTGTTTGCAAAGGCTGACGATCTGATTTATTTCGTCGTCAGTATCTGAAGAAAATCTATTAACGCCGACAACAAATGGAAGACCTGATTTCTTAATGATTTCGGCATGCCTTTGCAGATTTGAAAACCCTTTCTTCAACGCTTCAATATTCTCTGTTTCAAGTTCTTTAGGGTTTACTCCACCGTGTAATTTTAGAGCTCGAGCAGTGGTTACAAGAACAACGATGTCCGGAGTAAGTTCATTTTGCCTGGTTGCAGCTACAATATCGCAGAATTTTTCAAAACCCAGATCCGCACCAAATCCGCATTCTGTTACCACCAGATCAGCCAATCGTCTGGCTATCTTTGTAGCCATGATGCTTGAAGTTCCGTGTGCAATATTTCCGAAGGGACCGCCGTGTAAAAACGCCGGTGTGCCTTCAGAAGTTTGAACCAGATTGGGTTTTATGGCGTGGGACAAAATTGCTACAAGCGCATCAGTGATGCCGAGTTCGTAAACCGATATCGGATTGCCAGCAAGATCCATTGCTACCACAATTTTTCCCAGGCGCAAACGCAGCTCTGAAATAGATTCAGAAAGGCATAAAACCGCCATGACTTCTGACGCTGCAGTAATATCAAATCCGGTTTCTCGAGGAAATCCGTTGGACTTTCCACCTAGACCTATGACAATGTTTCTCAGCGCTCTGTCGTTCATATCCATTACTCGACGGTGCAAGATATTTAACGGATCGATTTTCAGTTTGTTTTCAAAATGTAATTCGTTGTCAATGCATGCTGAAATCAAATTATTGGCTGCAGTTACAGCATGGATATCACCTGTAAAATGCAGGTTAATGTCAGCAGCAGGTAAAAGTTGAGATAACCCTCCTCCGGTTGCACCTCCTTTCATGCCGAATACCGGACCCATAGAAGGTTCACGTAAAGCGGCGACGGCATTTTTTCCAAGTCTGCACAATCCTTGTGACAAACCAATGGACATTGTAGTTTTGCCTTCACCGGCTTTAGTCGGAGTGGTGGCAGTTACAAGAACCAGTTTTCCTTTGATGGGGTTGTGTAATATATTGGCAATACTCTCCAGGCTTAATTTTGCTGCGTGGTGACCATAGGGTTCAATTTCAATTGAGCTAAGATTAAGTTTGGCGGCAATTTCTTGAATAGGAAGCATTTAGCTAAGTGTCCTTCTGAATTTGGCAAAATGTATCATGAAACCGGGTGTAGTGATTAAAATGTACTTGATGACTATGCAAGCTATAATCCTTGACAGCCCTGGGCAGCAGCTCAAATTGAAGAATATTCCAGTTCCAGAATTAGAGGAAGGGGAAGTTTTAGTCAAAGTGAAAGCTTGTGGAGTTTGTCGCACTGATTTGCACGTCGTCGATGGGGATCTGCACGAAACAAAATTTCCTATTATTCCAGGACATGAAATCGTGGGCGAAATCGTGCAAGAGTCACATTCCATTAAATGGAAGAAAGGAGATAGAGTAGTTATTCCGTGGCTAGGAAAGACATGTTCAAACTGCCGATTTTGCGCAACCGGCAGAGAAAATCTTTGCGATTTTCCCACCTTTACCGGTTATACGACTGATGGAGGATTTGCTCAATTTTGCAAAGCGAATGACAACTTCTGTTTTGCTGCCCCGCGTTCGTATTCCGATATCGGATTAGCGCCACTTGTGTGTGCTGGGTTAATCGGGTGGCGATGCTACGAAATGGCTGGAGATTGCGACAGCTTAGGCATTTTTGGTTTCGGCGCTGCCGCACATATCGTCACTCAGGTGGCATTGTATGAAAATCGAAAAGTTTTTGCATTCACTAGAAATGGAGACGTTTCTGCTCAGAAATTTGCCCTTGAATTGGGAGCCACCTGGTCTGGAGATTGCAAGCAAAAACCTCCTGTCAAGCTTGACGCAGCCATAATTTTTGCACCAGTGGGAGAGCTTGTTCCCAGAGCACTGGATGTGGTGGCAAAGGGTGGAGTTGTAGTTTGTGGCGGAATACACATGTCGGATATACCGACGTTTTCATACAGCCTTTTGTGGGGTGAACGCCAAATTAAGTCTGTTGCCAATTTGACTCGTTTAGACGGTCTAAAGTTTTTTGATTTTGTCGGCAAGCACCATATCAAAACGAAAGTAAAGGAGTATTCATTAGAGCATGCACAAGATGCTCTGAACGATTTAAGAATGGGCAAATTCACTGGTGCCGCCGTGATTGTACCCTGATCAAATTGAACTCTGCGTTCACATGAAACAAGAATTTCAATTAACCTGCAAAACTAAGACTGCAAAATTGAATTTTTAAAATCAAACATGGATTGATGACGATTACTTGGATCTTTTTCAAGCGCTTTGTAAATTGCTTTGCTTACATTTTCAGGTACAAGCACCCCTTCCGGAAATGGCGCAGGCGGCTGTTGCAGATGCGCGAGAATCGTATCTGTTACTTGTTTGCCGACTATTGGTGGCATTCCGGTCAACATTTCATAAAACACGCAACCTAAAGAATAAATATCGGAGCGAAAATCTATTTTTTGTCCTCGGCATTGCTCAGGACTCATGTATAGAGGGCTGCCAATTAATTCACCGGTTTTGGTCAAATTTAAAGATTTTTCGCTGTTTTCCGCCACCACTTTGGCAATACCGAAATCAACGATTTTAGCGCTGATTCTTCCATCCAGACCTGTCACCAGCATTATATTGCTTGGTTTAAGATCTCTGTGGACAATTCCATTTTCGTGTGCGTGCATGAGAGCGTCACAAATCTGTTCCATAAAAGAAAGTGCCAATCGAATCTCCAACTTAGATTTCTTGTCCAGTAATTCGGCTAAACTGGAGCCATTGATGTATTCCATCGTCATATACGGCTGACCATCAGGAGTTAAGCCAAAATCTTGAATTGAAATAATGCCCGGATGTTTTAGGGCGCCGGCTGCTTGAGCCTCTCGTTGAAATCTGGCAATTCCTTCACCGGTTGAAGCGGCAGAATCTTTCATGATTTTCAAAGCAAAATCTTTACCCAGAAAAACCTGTTTTACTTTGTATACAGTGCTCATTCCACCCGAGCCTAATTCTTCCAATATTTCATACTTGTCAAGAAAAGTGGTTCCCACTAGTGTATCGTAACGCACTCTCTGAAGCGGATTTCCATCGTTCGGGCAGGATTCAATTGAGTAATCGAACTCTCCTGAACAGACCATACAGATTTTTTTAAATCGAGTTGTAGACTGTCCTGAGCCTGCACTGCCACTCACTGTTTTTATGGTACGGCGCATCAAGTCTTCGCTTTCTTCCAATTGTAATTTCATTTCGTTCTTTTCTTTTTCAATTCTTTCAAGCGCGCCGGCACCGCTGGCAATCAGCCATACGGTGAAAGCCAGAGCCAGAAGTGAAAAAATTGCCCAACTCAATGGCTCTTCTACAAGCGGATAGCCGCGCACTTCAATAGAAACAAGAAAAGTTCTCAGTAATAATAGAAGAGGTAGAATCAAGAGAAATGCGGAGCCTCTTCGAGTCAGCGCACCTCCTGTGGACTGACTGACCAATAAAGTTGCGTGTCCGGATGTGCAACTGGCAAGTAAAGTGCCTAAAGCCGAAAAAATAACCAGAAGTGAAAAACCTATGGACATTTGAAAACAACCGCCCATGGCACACAAATGTGGTGATTTTGTAGCCGCTCCAAACAGAATTAAAAGTGGGACCAGAAGGCTGGTCAATAAGAATACATGCGACAGGCAGGTTTTCTTCCAGGTCCAGGCGAATGTCGCAAGAGATAGTCCAAGTAGTGCCAGGCTGGCTGCCTCTTCCTGCACAACCGGATTGGGAAAAGTTATTCCAGGCGCGGACGGCTCCGGTTGCAAGAAACGCAGTGAAAACAGCTCTTCACCTGTTATTTCTCCACAAATTCCGATTACGCTGAATACTGCGGCTAGAGCAGCTAAAATGCGCGCAAATATCTTAATTCTGTTATCTACATTAAGCGAAAAAATCAGCAGAGATGAGGACAGAAGACATAAACATATAGCTGTGGTTGAGTTTACCTGTCCAGCAAAAGGGATGCTGAGCCCCCCTGTGGAGCCATCTTTAACTGCTGAAAATTTTGAAGTCCCATCAGAAATTTTAACATTCAATA
>CAZEQP010000407.1:0-4191 GCA_964514345.1 uncultured Candidatus Obscuribacterales bacterium | reverse complement strand
TTCTATCCCAGAGTATAGCCGAATTAAATCGTGTCAATCAGGAGCCCTATATGAAAATGCAGAGATTCAGAATGGTATCGCTAGCAGTATCATTGTTATTAGTAGGAGCCGTCTCTTACAACAACGTTGTTTATGCCGAAACTCCCTCTCAAGCGGCAAAAGACATTCAGAAAGCAACCAAGCCGGGAGACGGTGCGGCCAAAACTGAGCCTACCAAAAACGATATCGAACACGCAAAAAATCAGCAAAAGAAGGCTGACAAAGCCACAATAGAAGCGGTCAATCAAATCGACGGTGTTAAAGTGGATGAGGATGCCTTCAACGATGAAAAGGACAAAGGATTTCAAATAGGCGATCTCAATCCTTTTAAGTATTTACTGAAGCCTGTGACCGACATGCAGAAACGGGTCATTCACTTAGAAAAACAAATGATGCGACTTGAAGGACCAATAGCCGGTCTGCAAAAACCGATGCTGGGACTGAGGACGGATATGGTAGACATGCAGAGCGAAGTCAAAAGCATGCGCGGTCAGCTCGACGGTGTGAGCGGCAACATGTCTTCGGTTGATAATCGTCTTAATCACGTAGAGAATCAGCTCGATAAAATCTATAAGCCTATTTCAGAATTGAAACAACCAGTAGTCGACCTTGCTCAGCCGCTTGGCGGAGTCGGTCAACAACTCGGCACCCTCAAAAAAGACTTGAAAGAGTTGAAAGATGTCGTCAGTTTGACTACCACTCTCATTCTTGCAGCCATTATAGGCGTCGGACTTTTAATCTGTGTTGGCACTCCGGTTGCGGCTTTGTTTGCCTACCGACATAGATTCGCCATCATGGAAAAATTGGGGTCGCGCAAAGACGCTCAAGTCATGAAAGAAGAAACAGGTAAAGGTAGAAGCCAGGAGCCTAGAGGTTCTACAGCCTAAATCCTCTCAGCGCTTTTGGGAGGCTTGAGGATGCTTCATAAGTTTGAGTAATTGGGGACGAATTTTGTCTGCCACCTCAAGCCGCTTCAGCACTTGCCAGGCAAGACCGGAATTGAAAATGGAATCTGAGGCTTTGCCTTCTTTTTCAATGGCTAAAAGAATATGTTCAGGCTCAATTGTTTCGCTTGCCAGTTCATCAGCTTCTTCGTTAGCCAGAGTGAAAATGCGTTTGGTGCGCGGTGTGTAAATAAGCTCTTTTGAGTGAGAATCCATTTCGCTGCGGCCAAAGTCGGGTAGCTCTTTTCTCAACTTGCGCACTGTGACGCCGAGTCCTTTCAAAATTTTAGCTGCGTCACTGGTGTTTTCAGCCAGAACACCGACCAGAATATGGTCGGTGCCTACAAACTCATAGCCGAGTCTTCTTGCCTCCTCGTTTGCTTTATTAATAACTTTGTTGGCTTTCTTTGAATAACGGGTAAAGTCGAGCGTTTCCGGCGGAGGAACACGCATGGCATCCCGCGGTTCCATTTCACTGATGGTGAGCCAGGCAAGTTCTGATGGTGAAAGATTGGCGCATTTGTCCAGAGCCAGAATCAGATGCTCAGTGTTTATGACAGTCGAGCCGCGATCATGAGCGATTTCCCAGGCCGATTCGAGTATCATTCTGGCGTCAGTAGTGAAAATAGAGTCGGACTTTTCCCCATTTTTTTTGCCGTTCTTTCCATTTTTACTTATCGAGAGGGCGGCTTCTTTGCCCACGTCTACGACCTGCAATCCCAGTGATTTGAATATTTCTATTATGGGAGTGGAGGGAGGCTTGACTGGAGGCTGAAATTCGAGATTTTCTGTGGTCGGTCCTTTGGCGGTGTTTCTGATGTATAAAATCAATGCGTCATAAGTTTCGTCGAGCAAACCCTGATGTTTCAATACTCTCCACAATTCGCTTAAATGCCTGCTTTCTTTCTTCTCCAGAATAAGTCCAAGCAAAATATGCTCAGTCCCGACATAACTGTGGTTGAGACTCTGAGCTTCTCCGCGGGCTATTTCAAAAGCCTTGGCTGCCGCTTGTGTATAAGGAAGCTCGATTACAAGTGGGTTTGTGTCTGGTCGCTTAATTTGCTCCACCAGCTGACGTGCGTTGTCCAGATTCAAACCGCGCAAGGCAAGGAACTGGGCCGCCAGACCAGTTTCTTCTGCGATGATGCCAAGAAAAAGATGCTCCGAATCAACCGCATGGTGACCCAGGCGGCGGCACTCATCTTGTGCCAGAAGAATCGATTTTATGGCTTTCTGAGTAAAACGCTCAAACATATACAGGCCTTTTCCGGTAACTGTAATTTACCCTTCCTGTTTATGCAATAACTTATAATTGGGATTCCAAGCGCAAGTCTTAAAGAAGCTATACCACTTAGATTGAGCCTATTGAGGGGGATTTTGCGGTATGTTCTGAAAGGGTTGTATCTGACCGATTCCATTTGGATTGGCTGGATTAGTCTGGTTTCCCGGCATCGGATTCATTTCATTTGGAGGGGGTCCATTATTAGGGCCGGGAGCGAATCCTTGTTGAATAGCCCCATTTTGATTGAAGCCCTGTTGACCCTGGTTAAAGCCAGGTCCACCCTGTTGCCATCTGCGTTTGCCGCCCCGCATACCGTGGCGTCTCATGCCGCCCGGACCCATGCCCTGACCCATTTGATTCATGCCCGGACCCATGTTCTGACCCTGACCCAAGCCGCCTAGAGCCTCTCTCTGGGCGCGACGCTGTTCTTTGAATTGTTGAAGTTGCGCTTGTTCACCTGAATCCAGCTGTCCGTCACCATTTGTGTCGAATCGCTGCATAATCTTTTGCCTGCGGGCTTCTTTACCGCCGCCCATTCTATCTTGTCCTTGTCCCATAACAGAACCACCGCCAGCCCCCATGCCCTGACCCATCCTTCTCATGTGTCGGCGACGCCCGCCGCCCCAGGGTCCATTGTTGCCCTGGTTCATCTGACCGTTCATACGAGGCTGTTGATTAAATCCCGGACCAGGACCCGGTCCGAAATTTGCATCAGATCCGCCTTGAATTTGACTATCGGGAGGAACTTGAGCAATCGCAGCTCCGGCTAGAGTAAGACTGGCTGCGACAATAGCCATTGCGCTTACAAACTTGTTTAGATAATTCTGGGACATTGTTTCCTCCGGACGACAAAAATAGTTCAGCGCGAAACTGCGCTTCTACTTTTAATGACGACAGACTAACCCAAAAAGTTCAATTTGAAGGATAAATTTTATTTTCCAGATTTGGGCGTCATTGCGATCACTATTTCATCACGAATGGATGCTTCGATTCCAAATTTGTGCAAAACATCAAGTACGGCTCCGCGCTCAAGTTGTAAAATTCCCAGGATTAAATGTCCGGGCAGCACCATGTCGTGTTTGCTAAAATCGGCTTCTTCTCTTGCTTCCCGCAATACATCGATAGCAGTCGGTGTCAGGGGGATTTCTTCAGTGACAAAAGAAGATCCACAACCTATAGCTTTTCGAATTTCTTTTTGGGCTGACTTGGCATCAAGACCACGTTTCAGCAATACTGCAACTGCCGGATCTTCTTCAAGTTCAAGAATGGCAATGAGAAAGTGCTCGCTTCCGCAAAAGGCATGCCCGCTCGATCTGGCCAGTTCTTGTGCCCGTAAAATTACTTTGAATGCGTCTGGAAGAAAATAGTCGGTCAATTTGCTTTTGTGCAGGAATTTGAACAAAAGGGATGGTGGCACATATTCGATGGTTCCTTCAAGCAGACTTTCAAGACCGACATTGCGCAGCAAGTTTATGGTTGTCAAATCGAGCGATAATATCAAATAGCCAAGCAAGTCTTGCGGCTCGACGAGATCTTCGGCATCTTTGCTAGCAAGAGCGAAAATTTCTTTGACCATCTCGCTTGCGCGCAAAGTCTCACTGCCGCCGGGTCCTCGTGGTTTCAGTTTCCCTAATTCGCTCCGCAATTGTTTAATACTGATACCACGATTTTGAAAAATCGCTGAGGTTTCGTTCGAAGTTTCTTTCACAATCCCAAGCAGCAAATGTTCCGGTTCGATGAAAGGATATCCGAAGCTTTTTGCCTCGGCATGCGCATTTTCGACTACTCTAAGTGAGATGGATGAAAAGTTTTCTGGTACGTCATGCGGTCGTTTTTCAATTTCTTGATCAAGCTCCATACCTGGGAGTAAATTTTTGGACAGAAGTTTAATAAGTGTACTCCTGAGTTTTAGATGCACATCTAAAT
>CAZEQP010000406.1:0-4193 GCA_964514345.1 uncultured Candidatus Obscuribacterales bacterium | reverse complement strand
GCGTTTCGAAGCTCGAAATTTCACGCAAAGTCGACCAAATCACAATCGATATTTATACCGCTCGTCCCGGCGTTGTAGTCGGCAAAGGCGGAGCAGGCATCGAAACATTGGCCGGTAAAATCCGCGAAATGCTTCACAGAAAGGGTCTTGATGTCAAAATCAACATCCTTGAAATCAATCGTGTGGATCTTGAATCCAAACTGGTGGCTCAATCAATCGCCCAGCAGTTGGAAAAACGCGTTGCTTTCAGAAGAGCAATGAAACAAGCAATGCAACGTTGTATGAGAGCCGGTGCCGTTGGCATCAAAGTAATGGTCGGCGGTCGTCTGGGCGGTGCTGAAATCGCCAGAACCGAATGGGCCAAAGAAGGAAGAATTCCTCTGCAAACATTGAGAGCCGATATCGATTACGGTGTGGCTCAAGCCCATACCCTCATGGGTGTGATCGGCGTCAAAGTCTGGATTTTCCGTGGCGAGTTGGAACCAGGTCAATGGTCACCTCCCAACATCAAAATCCAAACCGAACGCGATAGACAAAATATGGACAGACCGGAGCGCGCTCCGCAAAAATCTGGCAAGAAGCCCAGAAAGGCAGGTTAGTCGAAATGTTGATGCCGAAACGAACCAAGTTCAGAAAACACCATAGAGGCCGCATGACCGGTTGCGAAACCCGTGGCGTCAAAGTTGATTTTGGCGAGTACGGTTTGCAAGTTCTTGAACCGGCCTGGATTACTTCACGTCAGATCGAAGCTGCACGTAAAGCCATGACCCGCTCCGTGAAGCGCGGCGGTCAAATCTGGATTCGAGTTTTCCCCGATAAAGCAGTCAGTAAAAAACCAGCCGAAGTCCGTATGGGTTCCGGTAAAGGCAACCCAGAATTCTGGGTTGCAGTGGTCAAAACTGGTCGCGTAATGTTTGAAATGGCAGGCGTAACCGAAAAAGATGCGCATGAAGCCCTTGCTCTGGCTGCTCAAAAGCTGCCGGTCAAGTGCCGCGTCATCAAACGGCATCTTGGAGATTAATAGAGATGAAAATCAAAGAAATGCGTGATTTATCGCAAGAGGAACTCAATACCCAGGTGGCCGATGCCCGCAAAGAAATCGTCAGCCTGCGCTTTGCTCACTCTTTGCGCAAATTGGAAAGCACAGCCAAACTAAAACAAACCAAGAAAAAATTGGCTCAGCTCCTGACCGTAATTACAGAGAAAAAAGGTAGTTAGACATGCCCAAGAAAGTTTTAGTTGGAACCGTGGTATCAGACAAGATGGATAAAACCGTTGTTGTCGCCGTTAAAAACAGCTCTCCCCACAAGCGCTACGAAAAACACATTATCAAAACCAGCAAGTTCAAAGCGCATGACGCTTCCAATGCTTGCAAGGTTGGCGATGAAGTGAAAATCGAAGAGTGCAGACCGCTCTCCAAAGAAAAAACCTGGAAAGTAATCGAAATACAAAAAGTTGCCGTTGACGTGGTAGCGACCAAGGAGTCGAAGTAATGATTCAGCAAGAGACAAGACTGACATGCGCGGATAACACCGGTGCCAAAGAGCTGCTCTGTATAAGAGTTCTTGGCGGAAACCGCACTTATGCCTCAGTCGGCGACACCATTGTGGCAGCCGTTAAGGAAGCCATTCCCCATATGCCGGTGAAAAAATCCGACGTAGTGCAGGCCGTTGTGGTGCGCGTCAAGCAAAGCGTCCGCCGTCCCGACGGAACCACAATCCGTTTTGACGACAACGCCGCCGTCATCATCCAGAAAGACGGCAACCCCAAAGGAACTCGCGTGTTCGGACCAATCGCCCGTGAGCTGCGAGACAAAAACTTCACCAAAATAATTTCGTTAGCTCCCGAAGTTATCTAGGTAACTAGAAATCACCTGGAAAAGATTAAGTACAGAGGTAAAAAGAATGAGTTCCGCTCAAGAGAAATCCGGAAAAGAAAAATCCAAGAAGAAGCCAGTCAAGCCCAACAAGCTTAGATATACCAAAGCGGCTAAATCAGCCAAGATCAAAGCAGGCGGCATCGCCCTTGTATCTGAAGCTCTGGTGAAAAAAGGTGCCACCAATCTGGTGCCCAAAATTCACGTTAAGCGCGGCGACCTGGTGATGATGATTTCCGGATCCAAAAAAGCCGGCAAAGGCAAGATCGGAAAAGTTTTAAAAGTACTTCCCGCCCAGGGCAAAATCATCGTTGAAGGAATCAACATTATCAAAAAGGCGATGAAGTCCCGTCCCGGAATGATGCAAGCACAAAACGGAATTGTGGAAAAAGAAGCCCCCATATTTGCATCCAAAGTTCAGCTTTATGATCCCGTTGCCAAAAAACCTACACGCATCCGTCACAAAATGATGGAAAACGGAAAGAAAGTGCGAGTGGGTGTGAAATCTGGCGAGATTCTCGATAACTAAGTAAAAGGACGAACTAAAAATGATTGACGTTAAAGAGCATTACGACAAAACAGTAAAGCCAAATCTGAAAAAACAGTTCAATTATGGAAACGAGCTGCAAATTCCGCGCATCGAAAAAGTCGTTCTCAATATGGGCATCGGCGAAACTACTTCTTCGGCCAAAGCCATTGAAGGCGGTGTCAGCGATTTGACCATGATTGCCGGACAGAAGCCGCTGATTAAAAAAGCCCGCAAATCAATTGCCACATTCAAATTGAGACAGGGTGTTCCGGTTGGCGTATGCGTCACATTGCGCGGCAAACGCATGTATTACTTTCTTTCTAAGTTGATGCATATTGCCCTTCCTCGTATTAAAGACTTCCGCGGACTGTCCACCAAGTCTTTCGACGGCAGAGGCAACTATTCATTAGGCTTGAAAGAACAGCTTATCTTCCCTGAAATTTCGTACGACAAAATCGACGCTACAAGGGGCATGGATATCGCCATTGTGACCACGGCAAGAACAGACCAGGAAGGTCTGGCTCTGCTCAAAGAATTAGGAATGCCATTCAAGAAGTAAGTGAGGAAAAAAAATTGGCTAAGACATCGATGATTGACAAAGAGCATAAGCGCAGGGTGCTTGTCCTGAAAGGCAAATATCCCAAAGTTCGCTTGCACAATCGTTGCCGTATTTGCGGACGCCCTAAAGGCTTTTTCCGTGATTTCGGACTGTGCCGCCTCTGCTTTAGAAAAATGGCTCACGAAGGTGTATTGCCCGGCGTAACCAAATCGAGTTGGTAGGAGAAAAATAGATGCCAGTAACAGATCCCATAGCCGACATGTTCACACATATTCGCAACGCGACGCGGGTTCAGTCGCCTGTTGTCGAAATGCCGGCTTCCAAGCAAAAAATAGCTTTGGCTGAATTGCTTCGAAACGAAGGCTTCATTTCTTCGTTTGAAACAAAAGACCTGGGCAATCCGCGTCAGAGAATGCGTATTGTTCTCAAATACGGTCCAAAAGGAGAGCAAGTGATTCAAGGAATCAAGCGCATTTCCAAACCCGGACTGCGAATTTATCGCTCATCGGATCGCATTCCCCGCGTGTCCGGTGGACTGGGAGTAGCAATCATAAGTACAAACAGAGGTCTCATGACCGATCGCCAGGCCCGCAAAAACACCGTCGGCGGTGAAATATTGGCTTACGTCTGGTAGTTAAAAACAAGGAAGAGGATAAAACCATGTCTCGCATAGGCAAAGCACCAATTAAGGTACCGGCAGGAGTCACTGTATCCGTCAGTAATGACGGTGAGGGCAACAAAGTTTCTGTCAAAGGTCCCAAAGGCGAGCTTTCGCAGTCTTTCCGTCCGGAAATGCGTATCAAGCAAGAAGAAGGACATCTTCATATTGAACGCAAAGAAGAAATGGATGGTCGCATATCCCGCGGCTTGCATGGTCTTACCCGCACCCTCATCAACAATATGGTGGTGGGAGTTTCGCAAGGCTTCGAGCGCAAAATGGAAGTGATCGGCGTCGGCTACAGAGCCGTTGTTGAAGGACGCAAGCTCAACATGGCGCTTGGTTATTCTCATCCGGTGGAAATTGATATTCCCAAAGGAATTGAAGTTGCCGTCGGAAAAGGAAACGTCATCACTATCACCGGTTTTGACAAACAAGCCCTGGGCGATTTTTGCGCTGATGTTAGAAGCAGACGTCCGCCAGAAGTTTATAAAGGAAAAGGCGTTAAATACGCTGAAGAAGTAATCAGAAAGAAAGCCGGTAAAGCTGCTGGCAGCAAATAATTAGGACA
>CAZEQP010000405.1:0-4193 GCA_964514345.1 uncultured Candidatus Obscuribacterales bacterium | reverse complement strand
GCTTTGACAATGGGCCAGGCTTGACGCACGCGTTCCATATAAGGTGGAGCGCTGCCTTTGAGTCCCAGTTCCATGCGCATTTCTTCCAGGCGGTTGGACTCGTTCATATCCAGACGCTGCCATTTGGGCAGAAGTCTCTGTATGGCGTCACCGACAATAGATGGATCGCAGGAACCGGTGCACTGATAACTTTCTCCGGCTTTGGAGGCAAATGCTTGTTGTCCGTAAACAACCAGACATAAGCCGTTGCTCTCCATCAGGAATCCCCACTCATCGGGGGGATCCGAGCGATTTTCTGAGAAAATGGAAACGCAGAATGCATCTCTCAGCAATTCTGTATAAGCTTTGCCGTTGGGTAACAACCTGTTGGCGTTCTGGCGGCTCCAGTAAACAAAAATGGGGCGCATTTTGCCGTCTATGGCCATCTGCTCCATCTGTCTAATAAAAGGAATAAATCCGTCGTTCGGCGGAGCGTACGGCGGCAAAATGCTCAGTGGCAAAACGCCTGGTCCAGATTGCTGAACCAGCATCATTTGTAACTGAATTCGGCTAGGTTCTACCGTCAAATTGACCTCATGCCCTAGATCAATAAAAAAGACCCATCAAAGAGATCAAATACCCCTTTAGAAACTGATCTAACCAATCAGAGCTTTTGTAATGATAGGTTGTAACGATCTTCGCAATATCCTGGACTCGAAAGCTTAGGTGATAACATTAAATCCCATGACTGCCGAAGAAATCACAGACAGGCGCATTTCTCAGGAAAACATAGCCTTCTGGAATCGAGCCTGGGGTCCGGTCAAAACCGCCTACACTCAAATGCCTGAATTGCCCTATTTGACCGATGTGGTCAGCCGGCTTGCCAGAAAGGCACCGGCAAGGGTTTTAGACCTTGGTTGTGGTTCAGGTTGGCTTTCGGTTTAGCTTGCCCGTAACGCATTTGATGTGACCGGAGTCGATGTCGCCGCACAGGCTATTAATCTGGCCAAAGACTGGGCGCAACAAGAGAGTCTTAAAATAGACTTCCAGGTCAAAGATCTGGCTAAGCTGGATTTTCAGCCGGACAGTTTTGACGCTTGTGTGGCTAATTCAATTTTTGAACATTTTCCTCTGGAAATGACAAAAGTTATTTTCCAGCAGCTTAAATCGATACTGGCACCGGGAGCCGTTTTCATCGGTTGTTTCGACAAAGTGGGAACCGGTCCGGGAGAATACTACAAACTGGAAGACCAGACTCATGTTTATACCGACAAAGGCAGGAAGGGAATGCTTTTGCGTTGCTACTCAGATGAGGAGTTGAGCGAAATACTCAACGCTTCAGCCTTTAATATTGAAAGCAAAGAAACGCTTGAATCAGGCACAAGATATATAGTCGCTATACGCGAGTAGTCCTCTTCGCGTTGGTCGGGCTGGTATCAAAGCCAGTGTCACTAAGCGTCCGAAAAAATTTTATCTTGAAATAGAATTACCTTGAGAACTTCTTTGCTACAAGGCAGTCAGGAAGAGGAATTCGCTTAGTTTAAAAATGACCGAAAGCCGGATCTTTTTCAAAAAAAGACTTGAACATGACAATCATTTGAGACAAAATTAATTCACTTCTCAGTTCGAGTTTGCTGTACCCCCAATTTCTGTACAACCTGTCTGGCAGCCGTCTTCTGCCTGGCTATTGCATTGAATCAGATTTTTGTCCTAGAGAGAACTTCACCATGAACAAACACGCCGAATTGCTCCAAGACCGTCTCCGCCAACTTTTCGAAAACAAAGCCACAGAATTTGTGAAGTTTGCCCAGGACAATCCCAATACTGCGGTTGTTACCAGTCAGATTGCCGAGATGTACACGGACCTGGCTCGGGTCATGAGTATCTGATTTAGCCCAAAACAGGCTTTACTTTAGCTTTCGTGCAATTCCCATAGACAAAGTCAAGGGCATGCTTTACCCTGCAAGAGTATTCTTTATCTTGCCCAAGGGGTAATAGTCGATGGATCCACTGTTTGTCATAACTGCCTTGCTTTTTTGCGGCGTTCTGGTGTTGATGATAGCCATGCCCGAAAAATTTGTACCCGACCATCCACTTGGCAAAAAGAAAAAGCTTGGATCTAATTCCTGGGGCGTCTACAATGATGCCGATCCGGAAACGTCTGTGGGAACCATCGAGTGCACACCACTTGTGGGCAAGCAGAAGTCTGTTTACGGTGCCAATGCGTATGCAAGCGGTAGACCGGTCTCACGAAAAGGCGCTTAAAACATTGAAAAAAATCTGGAATCCTCCATTTGAGCTTTTGCTCAGCGTTGTCTTTGCTCTAATTTCCAGTCCGGTTTTTGCCGAGGATGCCAAAACACCTCCGGTGAAAGTCATTTCGCCCAGTGGTTATGGTCACAAAATTGGGCTTGAATATGCCAGGACGCCTGAGTACAAAAAAGAGTTTGAAAAGGCTTGCGAATCAGCCAGGACTCACTGTCAAAACTATTTGAAAGAACACCCGAATACCCTTGGTATGGCTGTGGTTTCAGATCTGGACGAAACTCTGCTCGATAATCGTCCTTATTTTGAAGAAGTGAACAAAGACTTCACCTGGGATGATTTTGAAAAATGGGTGTTTAAAGCTAAGGCACCAAATCTTCCTGCCACGGCAAACTTTCTTAAATGGGCGCGTGAACAAGGATTCAACATAATCTTTTTGACCGGTCGCACCGAAAATATGCGTATGGTTACAACAGCCAATCTAGTGCGCAACAAAGTGGCGTACGATGGGCTTTTCATGCGAGGCGACAATGACAGACGTCCGGCCAGCAAATTCAAGGCTGAAACACGCAGAAACATTGAAAAAATGGGCTACAAAATCGTTGTAAACATCGGAGACCAGGATTCAGACCTGGCTGGTGGTGTAGCAATGGATGGAGAAAAGCTTCCGAACAAACTTTATTTTGTACAATAATTTTTCGCTATACCAAAAAATGCTAAGTGAGGATTTATGCCTCCCGTATTAGCCAATTACTATCTAACTTACAAATGCAACTCGCGCTGCACTTATTGTGATATTCCGGTGAAACCGGAAAATATCCCTATCAAAGAAGTGGAGCCTGAAGTCATTATCGAAAATTTGCACGCTTTGAAGCGCCTGGGTGTGAAAGTAGTGGATTTCACCGGCGGAGAACCGCTTATATACAAGCATCTGCCCACAGTCTTAAAAGAGGCAAAAAAGCTGGGATTTTTTACCAGCGTGGCAAATACAGGCACTTTGTATGCAAACAAAGCCGAATCATTAAAAGGTCTGATTGACGATCTGAAGTTTTCTCTATCCACTATTGATGCTGATTCTTATAAAACAGAGCGTGGCATAGCCGGTTTTGCCAAAGTGATAGAAAGTTTGAAAATAGCAAAATCGCTTGGTGAGCGCCCATCAATCATCGCCACTGCCACGCCAGAGTCTCTAAGCGGTCTGGAAGACGTCATCGGACTGGCTCAAGAAATGGGAGTGGTAGTGCTTCTTGGTCCTGTTTTTGACTATTGCGACAACGAAGTATTGAAGGCAGACGGGATTGCTCAACTGCACAAACTGGCTCGCTATGACAATGTTTGTGTAAACTGGGCTTTCACTCAGTTTTATTTGGATGGCGGCAATAATATTGCAAAACCAAGGTGTAAAGCCATTTCATCTACAATCGTAGTATCGCCTGACGACCATTTGCTTTTGCCCTGTTATCACATGCATGATGAAAGACTGAAAATTCAGCATGCAGACGGACGTTCAAATCTTGATGAAATCTGGCACTCGACCCATGTGCAAAAACGTAAGCAAGAAGAAGGCAGCTGGAGTTTTTGTCAGGGATGCACCATCTGGTGCTATTTTGAAGCTTCCTTTCTCTGGCCGCCCGACAAATACTTTTTGCTTAATCTGAAAAGCAAATGGCGCTGGGGAAGCCAGAAGCTAAAACAAATGGTGGAACAAAAGTCCGGCTTGTGCCTTACCCGCAAGCTTGCAGGGGATCGAGACAAAATTATGAAGGCAATCTCTACAAATCCGCTAAATTCTCCCTCTGCCAAGCCAAAGGCTGAAATTATTTGCTAGAATGTTCGGGTTAAGGGGCGTTAGCGCAGTTGGTAGCGCGCTTCAATGGCATTGAAGAGGTCACCAGTTCGACCCTGGTACGCTCCACCAATTAATTGCGGGCTTCCGAGTTTTCGGGAGC
>CAZEQP010000404.1:0-4202 GCA_964514345.1 uncultured Candidatus Obscuribacterales bacterium | reverse complement strand
GCATTCTGCCTCGTACGCATGGAACCGGTCTTTTCACACGCGGCACCACTCAAGTTCTTTCCATTGCAACTTTAGGTATTGCCGGAGACGCTCAAAAACTTGATTCGATAGATCCGGTGACAGAAAAGAAATATATGCATCACTACAATTTCCCCGGATATTCAGTGGGAGAAGTGAAACCGATGCGCGGCGCCGGTCGCCGTGAAATAGGTCATGGCGCTCTGGCTGAGCGTGCATTGATCCCAGTTTTGCCCCCTCAAGACGAATTTCCCTATACTTTGCGGGTGGTTTCTGAAGTGCTTGAATCTAACGGTTCCACTTCAATGGCTTCAACTTGCGGTTCGAGCCTGGCTCTAATGGACGCCGGCGTTCCCCTGCTCTACACCATTGGTGGTATCGCCATGGGTCTGATTCTGGAAGACGACAAGTTTGCCATCCTTTCAGACATCCAGGGTTTGGAAGACTTCCTTGGCGACATGGACTTCAAAGTCACCGGCTCACGTGAAGGAATCACTGCCCTGCAAATGGATATAAAAGTGCAGGGTATCTCGATAGAAATTATGCGTGTAGCTCTTGAACAAGCTCGTCGCGGACGTGTGCATATCATCGACAAGATGGAGGCAGTACTGGAAAAACCACGCACCGAGCTTTCACCCTGGGCTCCCCGCCTTATAACCATCAATATTGATCAAGGCGACATCGGAACCGTGATAGGACCCGGCGGCAAAATGATAAGACGTATCATTGAAGAAACCGGAGCTACCATAGACATCGCAGACGACGGCACAATCGTCATCGGCAGTGTCAACGGAGCAGGTGGTGAAGCAGCAAAAGAAATGATTTTGCGCCTGGTGAAAAAAGCCGCGCCCGGTGATATTTATATGGGCAAAGTGACACGCATCATTCCGGTCGGAGCTTTTGTTGAATTCCTGCCCGGCAAAGAAGGCATGGTTCACATTTCTCAACTTGAAAACCGCCGCGTAGCCAAAGTGGAAGAAGTTGTATCTGTCGGTCAAAAAGTGATTGTCAAAGTGAGAGAAATCGACGAGAGAAACAGAATCAACCTGACAATGAAAGAAGTCACAGATCAAGAAAAAGAAGAGTGCGAAAGAAAGTATCCCGCCAAATAAAGCCTGGTCTTTTATTCAAGTGCATGCTTATCCTTTTGGCTTGCCTCATGGCAGCCCTCGATTTTGATTGTCAACAAAGCGCACTGGCAAAAAAGAGCAAGCCGGCCGGCAAGAATTCCAAAAAATCCGGCTCATCAAAAACGCGACCTTCTATAAATAAGAACAGAAAGAGCGACAGAAAAAGAGACACTAAGCACGGCAAAAAAGAAAAGACAAAGAAAGAGAATTCAAAAAAAGGCAAGCACAAAGCTGAATCGCATACTAAAAAAGCTTCCGCCCACCATCATGCCGAACCTGCTGGAATAGAACCTGTCTTAAGCGAAGAGGAAAAAGCTGAAATTGCCTTGCGCCAGTCCAACTATTCTTTGCAATCAAGTGCTTACTCCTTACTGGACCAAGGTGTCGCAAGCCGGCTTTCCGGAGACATAGATCAAGCGGTCAATCGTTTGAGCGAGTCCTCCTCAATGTTTACCGATGCCAGGAGATTTCAAAGAAATCGCGTTCCCGGAACACTTGAATTGTTTGCCGAGTTCGAACTGGCACAAGCTTACGAAGCCAAAAATCCACCCGATTGGAAGTCTGCCCGTGATTCATACGGCCGTTGCATTCGAGCCAATCCCAGTTTTGTCCCCGGACACCTGAAATTGATTTGTCTGTTAGCCACTCACGGTCAGATGCCTCTGGCTTTGAGCAAAGCTAAAGACGCTGTTTCAAGCAATCCCAAAGACGCAATACTTAGATTCTTACTTTCATTATTGTATGAAAAGGCAGGCAGAGATAGTGATGCCAGACGAGAGAAAAAAATTGCTCTTGATCTAAATCGTATAAATAAGGATGACTATAAAAATCGTGAACCTATGACCGAGCCTACAGCGGCCGAGTATGACAAGCCCGGTCAATCAGAGTTTGAAGACGAATCGATGTTTGAAGACAAAAGCGCGTCTCAAGAAAAAGATGAGGACGAGGAAGACTCCGATTAGAATCAACTGTCAATTGCTCTTTTCTTTTACATGCTATATACTTTTGATATATATCAACGAGATTAGCCATGGAAGCAGGAAAAGAAATTGCCAGAGTTTTTTGGTCAGGGCGCTCACAAGCTGTACGTTTACCTAAAGGCTATCGCTTCCAAACCGATATTGTTCGAATTAGGAAAAGAGGAAATTCCATAATTCTTGAACCCATTACTGAAAATTGGAATTGGCTTGATGATGTAAGTCAAAAACTGGATGAGGATTTCATATCCGCTTGTAATGAAGAACCATCCTCTCAAGATCGTCCGGATCTGGACAGTCTTTTTTCGTGACTAAATTTTTGCTCGACACAAATGCTGTTATTGCCGTTCTCAACGACAGTCAATCAAGAACGGCTCAAACACTGCGCCAAAACAAACCTGACGACATAGCTTTATCTTCAATCGTCATTCATGAGCTATTTTTCGGTGCATACAAAAGCAAAAGAGCTGAGCAAAACGTTTCACTCATTGAAAATATGCTTTTTCAGGTACTTGAATTCGATTATGAAGACGCAAAAGCAGCAGCTCAAATTCGAGCTTCTCTTTCACTGGCTGGAACTCCGATTGGTCCATATGATGTTTTGATTGCAGGCCAGGCTCTATCAAGAAATTTGACACTTATTACCAGCAATACAAAAGAATTCAGCCGGGTAGCCGACCTGCTCACCGAAAATTGGTAGTTCGCGAAGGAGTTTTCCTTGTAATTTTTCCACAATTTGGATAATATGCAAGGATGATCAGGCGCCAGATTAAATCAGCCGTGGAGGACGCGCTTTCAAGACAAGCCGCCGTGGCTATTATTGGTCCTCGTCAGGTGGGCAAAACAACTCTGGCGCTGGAAATTGCAAAAAAAACCAAGGCGATTTATCTGGATTTAGAAGATCAAAACGATCGGAACAAACTCAGTGACCCGGTCCTTTTTCTGGATTCGGTAGAAGACAATCTTGTAATTCTAGACGAAATTCACAAAGTACCGGAGTTATTTCAAACTTTACGAGGTGTGATTGACAGAGGACGCCGACGTCAAAAAGGCAAAAGGCGCTTCCTTATCTTAGGATCGGCGTCAATTGATTTGCTTAAGCAATCAGGTGAAAGTTTGGCAGGCCGCATAGCCTACATTTTTATGACACCATTTTCAGTACTGGAAATTGATCCCAATTCAATAGATCAGAAACGATTATGGTTAAGAGGAGGATTTCCAGACAGCTATCTGGCAACATCAGACGTTGAATCCTATAAAATTCGCAAGGATTTTTTGCGCACATATTTGGAACGCGAGATTCCCATGTTTGGTCCAAGAATACCCGCCAATACCATGGAGCGCCTTTGGACTATGCTGGCCAATTCACAGGGAACAATCTTAAACGCATCCGAAATAGGAAGAGCTTTAGAAACCAGCACTCAATCTGTAACTCGTTATATAGACTTACTATGTGATTTGCTCCTGGTGCGACGACTTCAACCTTTCCATGCCAATGTACGAAAGCGCCTGGTCAAATCGCCCAAAGTGTATGTGCGAGACAGCGGGCTGGTGCATGCACTCTTGGGCTTGTCCAAATTTGAAGGGTTAGTTGGCCATCCAGTAGTAGGAAACAGTTGGGAGGGATTCGTTATTGAAAATCTCTTGTCTAACTTGCCCTGGGGATTAAACCCTTACTATTATCGAACTGCTGCTGGAGCGGAGGTCGACTTAGTCATAGAACACTCGGACCGCTCAATCTGGGCACTTGAAATAAAGCGAGGATTATCTTCCAGTCTCTCAAAAGGTTTTCATCACTCTATTGAAGACCTTAAACCAACTCGCTCATTTGTTGTTCACTCAGGTGCAGATCGCTTCCCTATATCTAAAAACACAGAAGCTATTGGTTTAGCTGAAATGTGCTCTCTTTTGTTTAAACTCAACTGATGCTAAATAAATCAGGTTAATGCTTGTCAAATAGTCGGTAAACAAAAAGGAGGAGCATGGCTCCCCCTTTTTATAAGTTTTTGAAAGCTGCAAATGCTAGTTATTAGCCGCTGACGCGGTCTTTGAACTCTTTTCCAGGTGAAAATGCCGG
>CAZEQP010000403.1:0-4205 GCA_964514345.1 uncultured Candidatus Obscuribacterales bacterium | reverse complement strand
AGGTCTGAATCAAAGAATCACGCCCAAGTGGCTAGACGAAAAATGGAAATCACTGGAGCTGAAATATGGACCTTTCAAAGAGACGCTTGAGCCACGCTCGGAAGCGATGGGACATTTCTGGGTGGTGCCGCTCAAATTTGAGAAGGAAACCGTTTTTCTCAGATTTGTGACCGACGCAAGAAATGTCATACAAGTGCTGTCTTTTTTCCCTGATTATGATGATGCCGCCGAAGAATACCAGCAAACGGTAAAATCGGGGGAGTTTCAGCTTGATGCACTGTATTCGGTGCCCAAGTATAAGAAAAACTTTCCTGTAGTTGTTCTGGTGCACGGATCCGGACCTCAGGATAAAGACGAAACAATAGGACCAAATAAACCATTTCGCGATCTGGCATTCGGTCTTGCAGACAGAGGTGTGGGCTGTTTGCGGTACGACAAACGCACCCTCACTTATGCCAAAAAATTGAATCTCAATACATTGACCGTGCAGGAAGAGACGGTGGATGATGCGGTCAATGCCGCCAAGATGGCTATGACTTTACCCGGCGCCGACGCACAGAGAATTTTCATATTGGGGCACAGCCTGGGTGGCTATCTGATACCACGTATCGCCAAAAAACTGCCTGAAGCCAGGGGTTACATTATTCTGGGCGGAAATGTAAGACCGCTTGAAGATTTGCTTCTGGACCAGATAACCTACATCTGTTCTCTTAAAAAGGAGAAGGAGCCGAACCACGATGCCAAAATGGATCGTTTGAAAGAACAGGTGAAACTGGTGAAAAGTGACGAACTGAAATCAGACACCGATACCAAGCTTTTGCCGTTCGGCATTCCGGCTTCATACTGGCTGGATTTGAAAGGATACGACCCGGCATCGGAAGCATCCACGATTAGTAAACCTATTCTGGTACTTCAAGGAGGCAGAGATTACCAGGTCACCGTTGATGGTGACTTTAACTTGTGGAAAGCTACGCTCGATAGTCCTAAAAATACATTGAAGCTTTATCCGGAATTAAATCATTTATTTTTTGCCAGTGCCGGAGCAGGAGACAGTAAAGCGGTGCCGGAAGAATATTTTTTCACCCCCGGTCAGGTGGATGAACAAGTCATCGATGATATCGCAGACTTTGTCAAAAAATAAGGAGAAAAAAATGAAGTTCATGGTGGTTGGTCGCGACGGTAATGACGCTCAAGCTCTGGACAGGCGAATGGCTGCCAGACAGGCACATATCAATCTGGGCGACAAAATGAAAACTGACGGTAACTTATCTTATGCCGCCGCCATCCTGGACGACAATGAAAAAATGATCGGGTCGATTTTGATCTGTGATTTTTCCTCTCGTGCCGAGCTTGATAATTGGCTGCAAATCGAACCTTATGTCAAAGGTGATGTCTGGCGCGAAATTGAAGTCAAAACAATAAAACCAGGACCGATGTTTGCCGGCAATTAAGGCTTTTGCTCGACCGTAGATTTTGAATCAAGATAATCAGCTAGTTTGCGCAAGTTGGACGGAGCATGCTCATAGGTCCAGGAGATTTTTCTGGTAATTGATCCGGTGCAGATAGAAAGTGTGCGGCAAGGTCCGCCGTCAGTCACAGAAACGTCTTTTTCGCCAACCGTCAGAATTCCTGAATTATTCACAAGATTGCGGACTCTGGTATTATCGGCGGGGCTTAAATCTTCGCTGCGCAAATAGTAAGTTTTTTTTGTGTATCTGTTGGGCAAGCCGCAAAAATAACTGTAATCAAGGCGAAAATGCTGATTATCAGGAATAGTTTTAGTTTCTTGAGCGCAAGTGGACAAACAGGTCAAAAAAAGCGCACTCAAAAAAAATGCTTTTACATTTTTGAACTTGTCCCATTTCATAATTCAACTCCCGGGAGAAATGTCCCTTTTGACATTCACTGGTTAAACTCTGAGAATAATCAATTTAGGAGGACTTTAGCGCCGTCTTCCAAACATGCGTTCATGGGCGGCTCTGGCTCCTTCGAACTGCATGCGGTTGCGTGACTGTTGATCGCGAAAATCCTGGTCGAATTTGCGTTTTCTGGCGTCGAAGCCGGCCTGGAATTCCTCATGTCGTTTTTTTGATTCCTGGGCGGCAAGTTCGCTTGCGGATAACTCACGCTGCACCGCCACCGAATTGATAAATTCTCTGACAACAGGTGATGCCAGCCACTCTTTAGTCCCGGCTGAACCCACTATATAAAGAAAGCGACCTACCACAAAAAAGCGAAAATGTGCCATCAGCTCGGGTTTTCCCTGGATTTTGCCCACACTCACCTGCAGACCGGGATAAACCCCTTGGTAAGTGAAGGGGCGACGTCCGGTTTCCACTCCTTTGACCGATTTGGCAATGTTTTTACTTAAAAGATCAAGCACTTGTTTCTGTGCCTGTGCCGGCAGCTGGCGCGGCATAATGGCATATGAAATATTAAAAGTCCCGTGAGCCTCGGTGTACTGGTAGTCTACAAGACGCATACCCGATTCGTTTTTGTATTTTACTTCCGGATTCCCCGGCATCAATACTGTGAATCTGCCTTCCGGAAAATGTAGTTTGGACATTTTGGAAGAAGTGTTCATTTTGAATTTTTCCGGCTCTCTGTCCGGTCCGCCCCGCGCAGCCAGCGCGTCCACATCGATTGCATGGGTATTTGCAGCGCGTGTAGTCGATTGCATTTGCTCGACGGCAAAGCCGTGTTCTTTGAGATGATTAAGCACTGACTCTTCACCAGCCAGGTGACCGGCGCCGATAGCCACAAAATGCGGACCGGGCACGGTTAATAAGAGCAGTAATTTTGCAGTCATAGACTGATTGCGCTCATCATAAATTATGCGTTGCACCGAAGTCAGTCCAGGATCACCATCAGTTTCTTTCAAAGTCAGCCTGGCCAGAGAATCTGCATCTCCTTCCTTCCAGCACCTTTCTATTAATTTCAAATTGTCCGAACTGTTTTTCAGCTGCAAAAGAGATATGCGCAGCATTTTGTCTTGAACGTCCATGGGAAATCCGCCCAGCAGTTTCAGCTGTGATTCCACCGATTCAAGCTGCGAAACTGTTTTATTTGTTTCTTTGGCTTTTTTCAAAAAATGCCGGTCTATACCAAGTTCGGCTTTGAGCCCTTCTCTTTTCATTATGGAAGAACTGACATAACTGGCAACAAACCAGGGCTTCCAGTTTTCATAAAGCTTGTCTGATTCACCCGCCCATTTTAAATAATCCGAAAATGCTGTTCTGGTGGGCTCCGAAATATGATTTGACAGTTTGTCAGGAGGTGTAAAAAGTATTAAGGGTTTGATGCTCTGACCGAGTTTGTTCTGATCCACTTCATCTATTCGTGCTTCGACTATCAAGTGTTTGCTTTTTTTGAAGGCGTCTTCAATTTCTTCAGGCAAAGGATATAGGCTGCTCACGGCAAAATGCATTGTGCCCAATAAATAAATAGTAGTATTGCCTCTGGTGGCTTTCCAGAGATAAAGCCTGGCATTTTCTTTTGGCTTTTCTGTTTCTCGTTCGACAGGGGTATTTTCAGCCTTCGACTCTTGTTTCGTTTCCGGATTTTCCGCCTGGCAGAAAACCGGTGCACCCCAAGTAAAAATCGAAATGCCCGTGACTAAAGACAAAAGTCTGGTTCTTATATTCATGGCTCTAGGATATCATACTTAATATTTATGTTAATCTAGTGCAATGGGCAATCTTATTCAATTAATCTGCGACTACGGACCCGGCGACATGGCCTGGGCGGAGGTTACAGCCGCATTCATGGGCTGTCTGCCTGATGGATGGCATTTGCACTGTACGACTGTGCCGCCTTTTGATACTATCTCCACCGGCTTTATAGTAAATCAATTATGTCTGGCCAAGCCTCCTCTTCGTCCGGAGAATTTAATGGTTTTTGCCAACACTGCTCCACGCAAAGACAATCTGAAAGCGCGTGAGAATAATGAAGGCGACGGCTTGCTCTATGCCAGACTAAAAAATGGTGTGCAACTGGTAGCAGTGAACAGCGGTTTTTCAATGTCTATCGTAAAAGATGACATTCAAGAATTGTGGAGCACCACGGCAGAGGATGGTGGCAGCCAGTTCCGCTCCAGAGATTTTTTCCCTTCAGTTGTAGGAAGCATTTTAAAAGGCGAAAAAAAGGATCTGGTGCATCAATTGAAACCAGGCGAAGTAATACCAAATCCGCCATCAAACGTTATT
>CAZEQP010000402.1:0-4209 GCA_964514345.1 uncultured Candidatus Obscuribacterales bacterium | reverse complement strand
CTCCAAGCAAGCGCAATTTAGTGCTCGGATTATCGTAAAAATAGGCAGCCAGTCTGCCCATAGCCGCACGCACACATTCAACTTTGAAATATGCAACATCTGATTTTAAATCGGCAGGCTGGTCTTTTTCGCTGACTACAAGCACCGCTCCAGCCTGGACAACATCAGGGATGAATTTGTTGCCGTCAAATTTTTCGCCTGGAATGCAAAAAAAGGCATCGCCTGCTTTTACTTCTTTTGAATTATAGGCAAGACCGGTTACAACCGTTTTTGCGTTCTCGGGTACATTTATCCCGAGAACCCCGGCTAGATCCTCAATGCTCTTTTGAAAACGGGTCAATTATTCTTCTTTGGTAGGAGCGGCTGCTACAGCTTCGGCTGCAGGAACGATGCTTACGCGCTTTCTGCCGCGAATTTCTTCATAGTTCACTGTGCCTTCGACTACAGCGTAAAGAGTATCGTCCGAGCCGATGCGTACGTTGAAACCGGGATGGATTTTAGTTCCGCGCTGACGAACAAGTATGTTGCCGGGGATAACATGCTGACCGCCGTAAACTTTGACGCCCAATCTCTTAGGATTGCTGTCGCGTCCGTTTCTTGTTGAGCCTGCGCCTTTCTTATGTGCCATGACGAAATATCCTCTCTATTATGCGTTGATGCCGTCGATCATGACGCGGGTGAATTGCTGTCTGTGTCCCACTTTCTTGCGGGTGCCCTTTTTAGGTCTCATGTGATAAACGATTGTTTTTTTGGAGCGAAGTGTTGAAACTGTTCTGCCAGTCGCTTCGTTTTCTTTCTGATCAGAAAGAACATGTCCTTTGACTGTGGCTCCGCTTATATAAGGTTTGCCGATTTTGGAACCGGTGCCGTCGACGACCATGACCACTTTGTCAAATGTGTACTCATCGTCTTTTTTCAAGTCGGCTTTGTCTATGTCGACATAGCGACCTTTTTCTACTTTGTACTGGCGGCCGCAGGCCTCTACGATGGCAAACATTTCAGGATATCTCCGACTAGTTAGTCTGTGATTAAGTAATACCTGACTTCGGGCTTTATAGCGCCAAAGACAAGTTAAGCGATGGAATATGCTAACAAATTCCCAGTCGATGGTCAATTTGAAGCTTTACATAATAAGGGAATAAATACAAAATTTAAAAGATTGGTCACAGACAACCTCTTTTCAACCTTGAATAGGCTGAATATTGCAATCAAACTTTCTTATATCTGCACCCCATCTACCGAATAATGAAGCCTGTATCTCAATTAGAAATAAACTGATGCTAAGCATCAAATAAGCTATCATTTTGCCATGAGTGAAAAAGAACAAGACTCTGAGCTGGGTCGGACCAAATATTCATCCAATCCGCAAGACCACCTCAAACATTTGTTGAACATAGGCTGGAGTCCCAAGAGCCCGCTTATTCTGCGCTATGTCATGACCAATAATCTGGAGCCCCAGCTGCGCGATTGGATAAACCGAGCTGCCGAATCGGAAGAAAAGTCAAGATAAGTCAGGCTGCAATTCAAGCGCTTTTTAGACTAAGTCCAAATTATGCAATTTCCATTAATAATATTAAGGATTGCGGGCTTTAGCCTTACCATCTAAAGAACGTTTTTCAAACCACCTTCTTTATTAGGAGTAGTCGTCATATGTTGCAAGTCGGAAAAAAAGCTCCGCCCTTTGAAATGCCCTCCACCAAGGACATGAAGACCCTCAAAGAAAACGTCAGCCTGGCTGACTTCAGAGGCAAGTGGCTCGTTATGTTCTTCTATCCTTTGGATTTCACTTTCGTTTGCCCCACAGAAATCAAAGCTTTCTCGGACAAAATCGAAGAATTCAGAAAAGCCGGAGCCGATGTTTTGGCTGTTTCAACTGATTCTGTCTATTCGCACAGAGCCTGGATCAAAACTCCTGAAGCTCAGGGCGGACTGGGCGATCTCAAATACATCCTGGCTTCAGACATCACCAAAGATGTCAGCCGCGATTACGGTGTATTGATGGAAGACAAAGGAATCGCCTTGCGCGGCCTTTTCATCATCGATCCCGATGGCTACCTGCAATATCAGGTTGTCCACTCACTCAATATCGGCAGAAGCGTAGAAGAAACCTTGCGTGTTCTTGAAGCTCTCAAGACAGGCGGTCTCTGCCAGGCCGATTGGAAACCGGGCCAAAAGCCCATGACTGTCTAATTTGATTCAGTCGGTTTCTTGAAGTAACTAAAACGAGTTGTCATTTCATGTAGAAGTGACGACTCGTTCTTCTTAGAAGGACCCAGACGCTGCTAAAATATTCTTAGTTCTCCAAGGAGAAACAGGAGGTCGTATGCCTATTCGTATGGATAGTTCCTTGCCGTCACTTGAAGGCGGGACTGACTGGTTTAATTCAGATCCAATCAAAGTTGAAGATCTGGCTGGCAAACCGGTTCTCATCCATTTCTGGTCAATCAGTTGCGGTGCCTGTAAAGAAGCCTTGCCTGATATCGACCGGTTCAAGGAAAAATATAAAGATGCAGGCTTGAAAATAATTTCGGTGCATATGCCAAGACAAGAGTCCGACACCAATGTCGAAGCGGTAAAAGAGTGCATTGCGGAGTACGAAATCAAGCAACCATGTGTGGTTGACAACTATCACGAGATAACAGATCGTTTTCAGAACAAAGTGGTGCCGGGTTATTACTTATTTGACGCCGAACACAAAATGCGCAATTTTTCAGCCGGAGAAAACGGAATAAAAATGGTCGAACCTCAAATCGACCGGGTATTAGGCATGAAAGAAACTGCCGAAACTTAGAATTCAATCGCAAAGAGGAGACGCTTTTATGTTGGTCGTGGAAAAATCTGCTCAAAAAAAACAGCATCCCGAATCTGAAAAGCTCTTCGAAGAAGCATGCAAAGTCTTGCCCGGTGGGGTGAATTCTCCCGCCCGCTCCTGCCGGTCGGTGGAAGCCAGTCCTGTTTTTATCGAACGTGCCGACGGTTGCCGCATCGTTGACGCCGACGATAATGAATATATCGATTATGTAGGTTCCTGGGGTCCTATGGTCCTGGGACACAGACATCCCAGGGTGCTTGAAGCGATCGAAGGAGCAGTCGCGCGCGGTATCAGCTATGGTGCCCCCTGCCGTCAGGAAGTGGAACTTGCTCAGTTAGTCTGCCAGATGATGCCTTCCATCGAAATGGTCCGCTTTGTCAATTCAGGCACAGAAGCGACAATGTCTGCTATCCGCCTGGCGCGTGCTTATACTCAACGCGACTTGATTGTAAAATTCGACGGATGCTATCACGGACATGCCGATTCTTTTCTGGTGAAAGCCGGCTCCGGTCTTGCCACACTCGGTATATCAAACAGCAAAGGTGTACCTGAAGATTTAGCCAAGCTGACAATTTCTTTGCCATTCAATGATCTCGATGCAGTCAAAAAAGCTTTCAAAGATCATAAAGGCGAAATTGCCGCAGTCATTGTCGAGCCGATTGTCGGAAATGCCGGATTGCTTTTGCCTGAAGATGGATATTTGCAAGAGCTGCGTGATATTTGCACAGAAAACGAATCTGTTTTGATTTTCGATGAAGTGATGACCGGATTCAGAGTGGCGCCAGGTGGTGCACAAGAGCTGTACGGCATCAAACCGGATCTCACTACACTGGGTAAAGTAATAGGCGGTGGACTGCCTGTGGGCGCTTACGGCGGCAAAGCCGAAATCATGAAAATGGTGGCGCCACTGGGTGAAATGTATCAAGCCGGAACACTGTCCGGAAATCCGCTTGCCATGGCAGCCGGTGCCGCCCAGTTGCGCATAATCAAAAATGGTGCCGCACTCAAACAATTGAAAGAAATCACAGATAAACTGGTCGAAGGTTTTGAAAAGGCGGCTAAAGAAGCCGGAGTGAGTGTAACTATAAACAGCACTTGTGGAATGCTGACAGTCTTTTTCACCAAAGAAAAGGTCACTGATTTTGAATCGGCAAAAACATCAGACACGAAAAAATTCGCCCGCTTTTGGCAGAATTTGCTGGAAGAAGGTGTGTACTGGCCGCCGTCTCAATTTGAAGCTGCCTTTACTTCAACCATGCACACAGATTTTGATGTAGCTGAAACTATTAATGCTTTCGAGTCGGCACTGAAAAATTTGTAGAGCCTAATACCTCAATCAACCTCTGTCCAAAAAAAGTGACAAGTGACAAGTGTCAAGTGACAAGTGACAAGTGACA